>MTCR01000055.1 GCA_002212725.1 Sphingobacteriales bacterium TSM_CSM
ATCAACAAAATTGAAGAACTGCTGCCCGGCAAATGGGTAACAGCCCAAGACCCCTAACCAATTGCCTTGCCATATCCGTACTACCAAGGCAACCTTCCAAGTCTAAAAGAAACTCCACGCCTCTAAAAGCACACCTTACCGCTAAGTAGCAACATAGCGGCAGGGGTGTTGCGCCTGATAGCAACGGCGTTGGTCGAACGGATACTTGTGTTAAACAGGGATGGTTAGCGCGGTATATTGCTGTTATGCGGGTCGGTATGGGGGTATCCGAGCAGGTTGTCGAGTTGCTGTTCCATTTCTGGGGTGAGGAGGTGTTCCATGGCTTCTGCATCGTCATGCACATGGTCTGCCGCCAGTTTAAGATGTTGCGAAAGGTACAATTCCCACAACCGGTGCAGGCGCACAACGTGGCGGGCTTTTTCCATGCCGGCCGGGGTAAGTTGCCAACCCGATACGCCTTGTTGTGCCACTATCCATTTTTTTGCCTTTAGCCTGCGCAGGCCGGTTTTAAGTTGTGGCAGCGGCACGTTGCGTATGGTAAGCAGTTGTTCAATGCCGGCTGTAAGAGGCAGTTGGGGGGTTGTTTGTTGTTCGTACAGGTAGTAAAACATTTTAAGTACGTTTTCTTCCAGCATTTTAAGGCGGTTTTGGCGGTTTTGCAACCATTTGGCCAACAATCCGCGTTTGGGGGCAAACAACATAGAAACCAATGCTATAAAAGTAAGCGCCACTACCACCCAGGGTCCGGTAGGCATGGCCGGCATGAGGTATGATATAAAAGCGCCTGCAACCCCGGCCACAGCGCCAAACAAGGCCGCCAACGGCAGCATAACCCTAAGCCGGTTGGTCCAAAACCTGGCCGCCGCAGCCGGGGTAATGAGCATGGCCGACATAAGCACTACGCCAACGGCCTGTATGCCGGTGGCCACTGCCAGCACGGTAAGGGTTGCCAACAGGGTTTCCAGTGCCCGGACGGGCAGCCCTATCACGCGGGCAAAATTTTCATCAAAGGCAAGCAGGGTAAAATGTTTGAACAGCAGCGCCACTACCGTTATAATAAGGGCAGCAAGAGTTCCGAAAACATATACATCGCTGCTTAACATAGATGCCGCTTTACCAAACAAAAACTTATCCAGCCCCGATTGAGCGGCATTGCCCGATTGTTGTATGACTGTAAGCAGCAAAATACCCACGCCAAAAAATACCGATAACACCAATCCTATGGCTGTATCGGGTTTTATACGGCTGTTGGCGCTAATAACATCAATAACCCACAAGGATAACCAGCCTGTTGCCACGGCACCGGCCAGCAAAACAAACGGATTTTTCACCCCTGTAAGCATAAACGCCAGGCAAACCCCCGGCAATACCGAGTGGGCAATAGCATCGCCTGCCAATGCGCGGCGGCGCAAAAGGGTAAAGCAGCCTACCACGCCGGCACTGGCACCCAGCAATACCATACCTGTTACCACATAGCGCACATTGGCGTTGGCAAGCAACAAAAAGTTAAGCAGTTGGCTGACTGTGTTCAAAAAGCGGCAGGTTTTAAAACGCTGGTTTAAATAAACGGTAAAACCGCATTGGAGGTTTGCTGGCGCTATAACTCCAATGCGGCAAGGTTGGTAAACAAGCTATTAGCGGGCGTAAGAAATGGCTCTTTTTTCTCTTATAACCGTTACTTTAATTTGCCCGGGGTATTGCATTTCGGTTTGTATTTTTTGCGAAATAATGAACGACAGTTCTTCTGCCCTTTCATCGGCCACTTTTTCACTTTCCACAATTACCCTTAGTTCGCGTCCGGCTTGTATGGCGTAGGCTTTATCTACTCCTTCGTAAGACATGGCCAGTTGTTCCAGTTCGTTAATGCGTTTGAGATAGGTCTCCAGAATTTCTCGGCGGGCGCCGGGTCGGGCACCCGAAATGGCATCGCAGGCCTGTATGATGGGCGAAATGAGGTAGGTCATTTCAATTTCATCGTGGTGGGCGCCAATGGCATTTACAATAGCCGGGTGTTCTTTGTGTTTTTCGGCCAGTTTCATACCCAGCAGTGCGTGCGAGAGTTCGGTTTCTTCTTCGGGTACTTTTCCTATATCGTGCAGCAGGCCGGCGCGTTTTGCCAGTTTAATATTGTTGGCGCCGAGTCCAAGTTCGGCAGCCATAATGCTGCAAAGTTTGGCGGTTTCTATGGAGTGTTGGAGCAGGTTTTGTCCGTAAGAAGATCGGTAGCGCATACGTCCTACGGCTTTTATAAGTTCGGGGTGCAGCCCGTGAATGTTAAGGTCTATTACTGTTCTTTCGCCAATTTCAATAATTTGCTGTTCCAGTTGTTTGCGCGTTTTGGCTACCACTTCTTCAATTCGGGCGGGGTGAATTCGTCCGTCGGCCACCAAGCGTTGTAAAGAAAGGCGTGCAACTTCGCGCCTTACGGGGTCATAGCCCGATATTACAATGGCTTCGGGGGTATCATCTACAATAATTTCAACGCCGGTAGCGGCTTCCAGGGCACGTATATTTCGGCCTTCGCGCCCTATGATTTGTCCTTTTACGTCGTCTGATTCGAGGTTAAATACCGATACGGTGTTTTCTATGGTATGCTCGGCGGCGGTTCGTTGTATGGTTTGGATAATGATTTTTTTGGCCTCTTTGTTGGCCTTTAGTTTAGCTTCTTCCACTATATCTTTGATATAAGCCATAGCTTCGGTTTCGGCTTTTTCTATGAGCGAGTTTACCAGTTGCTGTTTGGCTTCTTCGGCGCTAAGTCCGGCAAGGGTTTCAATGCGGCGGGTAAAATCGGTTTCCTGTTTAATTTTTTGTTCGGCAATTTCGGCTATTTGTTTTTGAATGGTTTGGCTTTCGCGCTCTAATTCCTGTTTTTTGCTGTTTACCGTTTCAAGTTGCTTGGCCAGGTTGTCTTTGGTTTTCTGAATTTCGTCGGCGCTTTGTTTAATTTCGTCGGCTTTTTTCTTCAGTTCGTCTTCACTGGTTTTGAGTTGTTCAATGCGTTGGCGCAGTGCGTTTTCTTTTTGTTTGATTTTGCTTTCGAGTTCTTCGGCTTTTTTCTTGTTGGCGACAAGGTGTTTGTCCGATTCGGTTCTGAGCGCCTGGGCTTTTTCCTTTGCTTTATAGAGTAGCGCTTTTCTTTGTTCTTCGGCTTCGTGTTCGGCGCGGGCATTTATTTGCCGGGCTTCTTCTTCGGCTTTGGAAACGAGTTCTTTTGCAGCAATTGCCGATAGCTTTTTACCTGCAAAATAGCCCGCCACCGCTGCTATTATTCCTGCAATGACGATGATTACTATTTCCATAGGGCTTTTTTAATTGTTGGTGATTTTAAACCGGTATATGATGAAATGTTTTGTTTCAGGTAAAATTAGTGTTTTGTTTTGTTAGCATAACTTTGCTATAACCACAGCAACAGGTTGATTGGTTCATGCAAAACACATTAAAAGAAACCGGTAAAAACGTTTGCTTTACCGCTATATGCGGCGCAGTTGTAAAGAGGGGAACACCAAACGGCAAGACAAAGGTGCTATTGTTTGCTGATGAAATCGGCCAGAATTTCATCGAGTTGGGTTAATTTATTGCCGGTTTCCTGGTTGTCCTTTTCAATTTGCTCTTGTTTTTCGAGTAAATCAACGCAAATGGTAAGGGCTGCCATGGCAAGATAATCGTATTTATCCTTGGCGCCGTACATATCCTGCATTTCGCGCATACGGTGCTTGATAATTTTAGCGGCAAGGTTTACCCTTTCTTCATCTTCGGGCAATACTTTTATTCTGTAGGTGCGGTCGGCAATAATAATTTTTATGTCTTTTTCTCTTTGGTGTTCCATGAGTTCAGTTTTGCCTGTTTGCTGCTGTTTGTACACAGGATGTTTTGCCTGTTGTTATATGCATAGTTTAACCGTTAAGGGTATTCAGGCACTTATCTACCTCTTTAATTACGTCGTTAATGGCTGTTTTAAGATGTTCGCGTTTGCGTTTGGTGTAGGCGGTTTCAATTTCGGGTTCAATCTCTGTTTCTCCGCTTTCCATTCTGGCAATTTTTTCCTGTAAGTTCTCTATTGTTTTTCGTTGTTCTTCTAACTGTTGGTTAAGGTGTTTTTTTTCTTCAAGCAATTGCATATAGGCCTGCTCCAATTCCATAAAATTGTCCATAACCGTAGTTATTTTGGCAACTATGTGGTCAATTTGCTGGTTAAGGGTTGGCATATTTCAGCTTGTTGAAAGGGTATTATTTCTTTGCTTGTAAAGTTAGGGCAAATTGTTTAAATAATACCATGTTTACCTCAACTTTATGACAAAATTAATTGTATGCGGTTATGCGGGGGGCGGGTGTGGTTTGCCGGCGGTGGTGTTTACTGTCTTAATTCGGCATGGAGTTGCTGGCGGCAGGCTGCCTCAATGCGGTTCATTACCCGTTCAATGTCTTTATCGGTAAGGGTTTTGGTATTGTCTTGCAAGACAAAGGCAATGGCGTAAGATTTTTTGTTGTGCCCCAGTTTGGCTTGGTCTTCGTATATATCAAAGAGGTTTACAGATTGCAGCAGGGCGCCGGCATTTTTAACGGCTACATCGGCCACCTGTGCAAAGGTAATTTCTTTGTCGAGCAAGAGCGCCAGGTCGCGTCTTACGCTGGGGAAGCGGGGTATTTCGGTAAAGCCCAGTTTTTGGTTGCTGAGCAGTTTAAGTATGGCGTTCCAGTATATGTTGGCAAAATAAACGGGTTGTTTAAGGTCAAATTGCCGTTGTTTTTGTGTGGTTACGGGGCCAATAACGGCAACCGGCTCGTTTTGGTGGTAATATGCCAGGGTATATTGGCAGTCGTTGGTTGGCTGTGCAATTATTTGCTGCTGCAATGCGGCAATACCCAGGCGTTCCAGCACTTTATCAATGGCTTCTTTGGCATCAAAAAAGTTGAGTTCCCGGGGTTGCAGGCGCCAGCTTTCGCGGGTGTGGTTTCCGCACAGAAAGAGCGCCAGGTGTTCCTGTTCGGCATATTGGGGTTGGTTTTTTTCGTTTTGCAGTACGCTGTAGGTATGTCCAAATTCAAACAGGCGCAGGTCGGTATTTTTGCGGTTTTGGTTTCGGGCTATTACCTCCAGCCCCGAGTAGAGCATGGTTTTGCGCATTACGTTATAATCGACATTAATGCTGCTGAGGAGCTTTACCAAATCCTTGCTGTCGTTTTCGGTATAATAGTTGGCGTTGCTGATGGAAGCCGACATAATTTCCTGAAACCCGATACCGGCCAGCAAATCGGCCACTATGTTTTTAAGTGCCTGCGAGTGGGGTTTTTGGGTGTAGGAAACCGATGATTGGATTTTGTTGGTAAAGGGTATGTTGTTTAGCCCGTAAATGCGTATAATTTCTTCAATTACATCGGCTTCGCGGTGCACATCGGTTTTATTGGTGGGCACGGCCAGCAGCAAGGCATCGGGGGTTTCTTCCAGAATATCTATTTCCAGGGCATTCAGAATATTTTTTACCTGTTTTGGCGGCATGTGAATGCCCAAAAGGCGTTTCAGGTGGTTGTAGGTGAGGGTAACCTTTAGTTTTGCTACGGGTTGGGGGTAAATATCGGTAATGTTTGATGAAATGGTACCGCCGGCCAGTTCTTTAATGAGGAGGGCGGCGCGTTTAAGGGCATATACGGTCAGGTTGGGGTCAACGCCTTTTTCAAAACGGGTGGCGGCATCGGTTCTAAGGTTGTGGCGGGTAGCGGTACGGCGCACAAAGCGGGGGTTAAAGCAGGCGCTTTCAAGGAAAATGTTTTGGGTTTGGGCTGTAACGCCCGAACCTATGCCGCCAAATACGCCGGCAATGCACATGCCCTGGTTGCTGCCGTTGCAAATCATAAGGTCGTCGGCGTTAAGGGTGCGGGTTACCTCATCTAAGGTGGTAAAAGTGGTTCCTTGGGGCAGGTTTTTTACGCGCACGGTTTTTTGGTCAATGTGGTCGGCATCGAAAGCGTGCAGCGGCTGCCCCAGTTCGTGCAGCACAAAATTGGTAATATCCACCACGTTGTTTATGGGGCGCAGCCCGATGGATTTGAGGCGCTCCTGCAGCCATTGTGGCGATTCTTTTACCGTAACCCCGCTGATGCTTACCCCGGCATAGCGCGGGCAGGCCTGGGTGTTTTCTACCACTACGTTAATGGGCAATTGGTTGTTATCGGGTTTAAAACCCGATACATCGGGCATTTGCACCGCTATTTCCATGCTGTAGTTTACCTTCAGTACGGCGGTCAGGTCTTTGGCCACGCCAATATGGCAGCCGGCATCGGAGCGGTTGGGCGTAAGGCCTATTTCAAACACATAGTCTTCGGGTAGTTGCAGGGCATCTTTGGCGGGTATGCCTACGGGGGTTTGCGGCGGAAGCACCAAAATGCCATAGTGGCCGGTGCCGGTGCCTATTTCATCTTCGGCGCAAATCATGCCTTCCGAGGTTTCGCCGCGTATTTTAGATTTTTTGATGGTAAATGGTTCGCTCCCCACCGGGTACAGTACTGCGCCCACAGTGGCTACTATTACCTTTTGCCCGGCAGCCACATTGGGGGCGCCGCAAACAATTTGCAGGGGTTGAGGTTGCCCTACATCTACGGTGGTAAGGGTCAGTTTATCGGCGTTGGGATGTTTTTGAGCGGTAAGTACCAGGCCGGTAACCAACCCCTGTAAACCGCCGGGTATGGCTTCGGTTTTTTCTGTTCCTTCCACTTCTAACCCAATACCGGTAAGAATTTCAGCCATTTTTTCGGCGGGCAGGTCAATTGGCAGGTATTGTTTGAGCCAGTTGTATGAAATTTTCATGTACGCAAATTACTTGTTTAAGCGGGCAAAGATAAGGAAAATGTCATTCTCTTCTGCTTTTGGAGCGTTTAAAGTGGCAACGGCAACCACACAAAACAGGGGCAGGCGGGTTGTTAAAAAGGTAAAACAAGCCATATTTATATAAAACCCGGTGTTTAATTTTCGTTATACCGGGTTTATTGCCTATTTTGCGCCAAAATTCAGCCAACCTTACCACAGCACTTTACCAAATACAAAACCCAATGACCGATTTTATTTTAGAACTGTTAAAAATTTCCATACCCGCCGTTGCCGTATTGGTTACCGCGTGGCTCTTGCTGTCAAACATGTTAGATAACTCGGTTAAAATGAGGCAACTGGAACTTGCCCAGCAACGCCTGCAATTTAACAGCAAACGCGCCCAGGATACCCTGCCGGTACGCCTGCAGGCCTATGAGCGTTTATCGTTGTACCTTGAACGTATGCACCCGCAGGCGCTTATACAGCGCACCCGCGAAGAAAATATGACCGCACCCGAAATGCAAATGGCACTCATTACCACCATTCGCACCGAATTTGAATATAATATTACCCAGCAAATTTACGTATCGTCGGAAGTTTGGGCCATGATACGCGGCGCTACCGAAGAAATGATTAGCATCATTAACCAACTTTCGGTAAAATTACCTACCGAAGCCTCCGGAACCGACCTTAGCCTTGCCTTTTTGCGCTATTTTTTAACAGAATCGGGGGTGTTGCCTACCCAAAAAGCCTTAGACCAACTGAACGAAGAAGCCAAATTGCTGTTTTCTGTTTAGTGCTGCAACTCCTGCAGTTTGCCACGCCGGGCAATTGGTAAAAAGCACATTTTCTTTTGCTCAACAAAAATAATACCTGAAACCGACTATTGCAAAAATCTTTGCAAACGAGCCGGGGTTTTGGTATCTTTGCACAATGAAAAAAACCAAACAACTCATACGGTTTGATTGGGCGATGAAAAAAATGCTTCGCCATAAAGCCAATTTTGATATTTTGGAAGGATTTTTAAGTGAACTGCTTTCCGAAAACATCAAAATAAGGCAGCTATTGGACAGCGAAAGCAACAAAGAAACCGAAAACGACAAGCATAACCGGGTAGATATTCTGGTAGAAAACAGCCAAAACGAACTGGTTATTATTGAAGTGCAAAACACACAGGAGTACGATTATTTTCACCGTATTTTGTACGGCACCTCAAAAGCTATTACCGAACACATTAAACAAGGAGAACCCTACGCAGGTGTTAAAAAAATAATTTCTGTTACCATTGCCTATTTCGACCTCGGGCAGGGTAAAGATTATGTCTATCATGGCACTACTGTCTTTAAAGGCATTCACAAAGGCGATATTCTGGCGTTGGCAGACCGGCAAAAAGAGTTGTATCTTAAAGAAAAACCCAACCAAATATTTCCCGAATACTGGCTTATTAAGGTTAGCAAGTTCAATAACCGCATTAACAACAAATTAGACGAGTGGATTTATTTCCTCAAAAATGGTGAAGTTCGCGAAGATTTTACCGCCAAAGGCATGTCCGAAGCAAAAGAGAAGTTGGTTGAAATGAAAATAGATGAAAAAGACCGAAAAGCATACCAATATTATCTTAAAAGACTGCACGATATAGCAAGCGAAAACTACAACAAAAAAGTGGATATGGATAAAGAACTTGAAATGGCAGTAACCCAAGGTGAAATTAAAGGGAAAATGGAAATTGCCAGGTCAATGAAAGCCGACGGACTTGCAGTAGCAATAATTTCAAAATACACAGGTTTAACAATTGAAGCAATAGAAGCACTCTGAATTTACCCGACATACAACCAAAACGGCAATAAATTTAAATGCCTGTTGGTGCAACAAAGCAAATAACCGCAAAATAGCATATATACTTTACCACTTTGGCTTATGGAAAATCAACAAGAACGGAAAGAAAAGTTTTTAACCGACTCGGGTATTGAAATACAACGCGTGTACCCGCCGCTTCCCGATGCAAAACCCGAAGAACCCGGACAGTTTCCGTTTACCCGCGGCGTACATGCCGCCATGTACCGCAGCAGGCTGTGGACCATGCGCCAATATGCCGGATTTTCTACCGCCGAAGAATCAAACAAACGCTACCGCTACCTGCTCTCGCAGGGAACAACCGGCTTATCGGTAGCCTTTGACCTTCCTACCCAGATAGGCTACGACTCTGACCACGATTTTGCCGAAGGCGAAGTGGGTAAGGTAGGGGTTGCCATAGATTCTATACGCGACATGGAGGCGCTCTTTAACGGCATTGCGCTGCAAGATGTTTCCACCTCTATGACCATTAACGCCACTGCCTATATTTTGCTGGCGTTTTACATTGCCCTTGCCAAAAAACAAGGTGCCGACCTTAGCAAGTTAAACGGTACAGTGCAAAACGATATTTTGAAAGAATACGCCGCAAGAGGCACTTACATTTACCCGCCCCGCCCCTCTATGCGTATTATTACCGATATTTTTGCCTATTGCAGCAAAGAACTGCCCAAATGGAACACCATTTCCATATCGGGCTACCATATACGCGAAGCAGGCTCTTCGGCAGCACAGGAGTTGGCCTTTACCCTTGCCAATGGTAAAGCCTACCTGAAAGCAGCCCAGGAAGCAGGGCTTAATATAGATGTGTTTGCCAAAAGATTGTCGTTCTTTTTTAATGCACACAACAACTTTTTTGAAGAAATAGCCAAGTTCAGGGCAGCCCGCCGCATGTGGGCAAAAATAACCGCCCAACTGGGCGCCACCAACCCACAGGCACAAATGATGCGGTTTCATACACAAACCGGCGGCTCTACCCTTACCGCACAACAACCTTTGGTAAACATTAGCCGCGTAACCCTGCAGGCATTGGCTGCCGTTTTGGGCGGAACCCAATCTTTGCATACCAACGGCTACGACGAAGCCCTCTCACTGCCTACCGAAGAAGCCGCACGCATAGCCCTGCGCACACAACAGGTTATTGCTTATGAAAGCGGCGTAACCGATACCGTTGACCCCCTTGCCGGCTCCTATTTTATTGAAACCCTTACCAACCAAATAGAAGAGGCAGCCCAAAAACATATGGACAAAATTGACGCCATGGGCGGCGCCGTGCAAGCTATTGAACAAGGTTATATGCAGGAGCAAATAGCCGCCTCGGCCTACCGCTACCAACAGGATATTGAAACCCGCGAAAAAATTATTGTGGGCGTAAACCAGTTTACCATAGAAGAACCCCAGCAAACACACCTGTTCAGGGTTGATGATGCCATAAGAAACCTGCAAATTGAACGGCTTAAAGCCCTGCGCGCCTCCCGAAACCAACAGGAGGTAACCGCCACCCTTGCCGAAGTAGCCCGATGTGCCAAAGAAAACATTAACCTCATGCCGGCCGTTATTGCCGCCGTAGAATGCCAGGCCACCTTAGGCGAAATTGCCGATACCCTGCGCGCCATTTTTGGCGAGTATAAAGGGTAAACAAATAACTGCTATTTATTTAACGGCTTTCTTTGTAAACGCCCCAAAACGGGGCGCATTACGCTTTCACCTCCCAAAATTTTGGGCAGAAAGGGTATGGTATGGGGTAAATTTTACCAAAAATAAAAAATTTTTTTGTGCAAGTTGTTTTTTTGGCAATTTTTTTAGTTTTTTGCTAAAATTTTTACGCCTGCACAACAAAAAACACGCTCTTCGGCAAAAACAGGCGCCACACCAAACAATTTGCCCCACCTTTTCCCATCAACCCAAACACAGTTCCGTTTATGATGTTACAGCACCTTAGCACCATTGGTTTACTTGAGTTTTTTGGCGTAGAACGCACCGAAAATGTGCAAATACCCCTGTTTGGCAATTGTATTTCGGCCGGTTTCCCCTCTCCTGCCGATGATTATGTAGAGTTAAAAATTGACCTCAACCGTTATCTGGTAAAAAACCCCGCAGCAACTTTCTATGTGCGGGTTAAAGGTAACTCTATGGAAAACGCCGGCATTTATGAAGGCGATATTCTGGTGGTTGACCGCGCCCTGCAACCCAAAGACAACAACATAGCCATTTGTGTAATAGCCGGCGAGTTTACCGTAAAACGCATTGCCAAAAGAAAAAACCGGCTCTACCTGCTTGCCGAAAATACCAACTACCTGCCCATAGAAATTACCGAAGATATTGATTTTCAGATTTGGGGCGTTGTGTCTTATATTATACACAAAGCATAGCTTTCAGCCCGTAGTTGTTCATCTTTTGTAAGTGATTACAACAACAAACAGGCCGCTTTACCAAATTTTGACGCTAACTTTGCAGCCGTTGGTTGAACCCAACGGCTGCATTTAGCATTATTACACTATTATTGCTGCAATATCTCAAAATTTCATGAATACAACCCCTGCCAAATGGAATGTTTACATGCCCCTGCTGTTTGCTGTGGTAATGGTTATTGGTATGCAACTTGGTTTTAAACTCTACGAAAACCTGAAAGGAAAACCCACCATGTCGGCTTTTAAGGGTGGCAACCTGTCGGAATTGCAGGAAATACTAAGTCTGGTTGACAGCCGCTATGTAGATACCATTAATAACAATGAACTGCTGGAGCATGTTATTGAACAAACCCTGCAAGACTTAGACCCCCACTCTGCCTACATTCCGCCCGATGAACTGCAAGAGGTAAACGAATCGTTGGAGGGCAATTTTGTGGGCATTGGTATTGAGTTTGCACTGGTAAACGATACCGTTGTGGTAGTAACGCCCATCAGTGGCGGCCCATCGGAAAAACTGGGCATTATGGCCGGCGATAAAATTATTGAAATCAACGACAGTCTGGTGGCCGGCATCGGCATTACCAACAAAGCCGTAATGAACAGCCTCCGGGGCGAGCGCGGCACAGAGGTGGCTGTAAGCATACTGCGCCCGGGGGTAAAAGAACTTATTGACTATACCATTGTACGCGATGATATACCCATTGTAAGCGTTGATGCTGCCTTTATGATGGATAATCAGGTAGGCTATATAAAAATAAACCGTTTTAGCGCCAATACCTATAACGAGTTTATGGACAACCTGCTTAAACTCAAAGAGCAGGGCATGACCAAACTTATGATAGATTTGCGCCAAAACCCCGGCGGCTATCTGAACGCCGCCGTATCTATTGCCGATGAACTCATTGATGGCAGCAAACTGCTGGTTTACACTCAAGGACGTACCTATGCCCGCAAAGATTACAATGCCACCGGCCGGCGGGTGGGCAACTTTGAAACCGGCGATCTGGTACTGCTTATTGACGAAGGGTCGGCATCGGCAAGCGAAATTCTGGCCGGCGCCATTCAGGATTGGGACCGGGGTACACTCATCGGCCGCCGCACCTTTGGTAAGGGCCTGGTGCAAGAACAATACAACCTCTCCAACGGCGGGGCGCTGCGCCTTACCGTAGCAAGATACTACACACCCACCGGCCGCAGCATACAAAAACCCTACGAAAACGGCTACGATGCCTATGAAGAAGAACTGAACCAACGCTTAGAAGATGGTGAACTGTTGGGAAATGACTCCATTCACAGCAAAAAACAACGAACCGATACCATTGCCTTTAAAACATTGGTGGAAGGAAGAACCGTTTACGGCGGAGGCGGAATTTCGCCCGATGTATTTATTCCGCTCGATACGGCAGGCCTCGAAAATTTTACCATAAAAGTGCGCAGCCTCCTGCCCGAATTTGTGTATAACTACTACAGCAACAACAAACAGGAGTTTGCAAACAACACCGGGTTAAAAACCTTTAAGCAAAATTATACCGTAAGCAATGCCATGTATGCACAGTTTACCGCTTTCCTTAAAAAGAAAATAGGATTTATTGACGATAAACTGATGAAACAAAACGAACAGGAACTTAAAAGCTATATGAAAGCCTATATAGCCAAACAAATATGGAACTACCAAGGCTTTTACTCCGTAACTCAGGAAGTGGACAAAACCCTGCAGGAGGCCTACAAACGCATTACCAACCCCCTGAGCGCCGAATCGAAACCGGCAGCCAATAAACAATAGGTTAACCCAACACCGGAACTGATTTAACCTTCGCCGGCAAAACAATGCCACAAACCTATACACAAATGCCGCAAAAGCCGGAGTATATCTCCTGCCTTTGCGGCATTGTGCCGTTTTTACTTGTTTTGTTCTACTTTAATGTTAGCCGTAAATAGCAAACTGTTTTACCAAATCGCGAACCGTAATAATTCCTTTAATTTTTCCGCTCGCGTCAACTACCGGCAATGACTGAATACTGCGGTTGGTAAAAATTTCCGCAGCATGTCCAATGTTCTCATCAATGGAAATGGTAACCGGCGACGGCGTCATAATATCGGTAAGTTTAAACTTCTCATCTAAAGTATCTTCGCTTACACTGGCTAATTTGGCGGCTTCTGTATTGTAAATTTTCAAGACATCATAAGAACTGATAATGCCCAATACATGATCTTCCTCATCTACTACCGGAAGGTGGTGCAAATTAAACTCCAAAAATAAACGACAGGCTTGTGAAAAAGTATGACTGGCAGTAGCCACAATAACGTGATGGCTCATTACCTCTGTAATTCGGGTTCCTTTTTGCATAGTGCTGAATTTATGGTTTGGTTGATAGAAAATTCCGGCTCAAAAATAAGCATAAACTTGTTACATCAATAGAACAAAAGTCAATTAACAAAATGATTTTTGTCATTTTATCAACAATATAACAAAAAACGTTGGCAATTCTTACTTAGCGCTTAACATATATAACCTATTCTCTTGCTTGCAAAATAAAAAAAAGGTATTTTTACCCAACCAATTCACCGCTAAACCCCTGCCGCCATGTATAAAAAACTACTTCACGTACTTGCGCTCTCTTTTATGCTTGCCGCTGTTGCATACGCCCAACCCGACCCCTGCCTTAGTTCTACCAACCCGCTCACCGTAGGCGTAGAGGCTTTTAACGATGGCTGCGATTGCAATGGCGTAGCTCAGATTTTTGCTTTTGGCGGCACAGCGCCATATTTCTATAGTTGGTCGCAAAATTCAACATTTCCCCTTCCTTTAGCCACCGGTTTATGCCCCGGCGCTTACACCGTTACCGTTATCGACGCTAACGATTGTACAGCCTCTGCTAATTTTTATATAACCGGCTACCCTCCTGCAACCATTAGCCTTAACGTTACCCAACCCACCTGCGGGCAAAACAACGGGGCTATTACTGCTATGGCAATTGGGGGTTTATTATACCTCTGGAGCAACGGCGCTACCACTCAAAATATTACCGGCTTACAAGCCGGCACTTATTGCGTAACCGTAACCGACTTACTTGGTTGCACCGCAGCCCAGTGCGTCGCCCTACAGTCCGCTCTTGCCACAGAATACCAACCGCCCACCTGCGGGCTGTGCAACGGCAGCATTTTTCTGCCCGACAGCGTTACCTATTATTTGAGCAATCCCAACGGCGCTACGCAGTTTTACGACGGGCCCACTACCATTACCGGCCTTTGCCCCGGCTGGTACGACCTGTTTACCATAGCAGGCGAATGCCAGGGGCTTATACAACTCGAAAACATAGACCTGCCCTTTACCGCCAACGCCAATTTTAACACTTCCATAGGTAATGCCGACGAATTGTATGCCTGCACAGGGCAGCCCATACAATTTTTTGCGCCCGATGGCAACCTGGCTGTACAGTGGAATTTTGGCGAACCTGCCTCGCTTACCAATACCTCTAACCTGCCCAACACCACTTATACCTACCAAAACACCGGCACCTACACCGTTACCCTTATTGCACAAGGTTGTACCGACGCCGATACGCTGCAACGCACCATTATCATAGAGCAGGGCATTGCCCCCGCTATTGAATGTGCTTCTTTGGTATGCCCCGGCACGCCGCAAACTTACACAACCCCCACCGTTTGCGATACTTATAACTGGACCGTAACCGGCGGAACCATTACCGGCGGGCAAAACACTGCCGAAATTACCGTTGTCTGGAACGATGTGGCTATGGGAACCGTAGAACTTACCGTTGGCAACTGCGATGGCAGTACCATCTGCAACCCCGTAGGCAGCATTAATGTGCCTGTTATCAGCAACAACATACCCATAACCGGCCCCGATGTGGTGTGCGCCAATGCCAATGCCGTATATAGCCTGCCTCAATACGGCGGAGTGCAATACAATTGGTCGGTAATGCCAACGGCGGCTGGTACGGTGGTTTGGCAGCAATACAACCAGGCCGGCATTCACTGGAACAGTACCGATGGCACGGTGCAGGTAAGCATGAGCAGCAACTTAGTGCAATGCAATGCCCAAAACAGCCTGCCGGTACAGGTAAATCAGGTGTACGCCATATCGGGTCCCGAAACCGTTTGTGCAAACCAAACCCTTACCTATACCGCCTCTGCCGGGCTGCACAACTGGTCGGTATCGGGCAGCGCCGCCATTACCGCCGGCGGAACCAACAGCAGCAGCGTAACCGTGCTGGCGGGCAGCAGCGCCGGTTTTACCGTATCTGCCACACCTGCCGATATTACCCAATACTGCAACTACCCCCAGCAAATAAGCGTTCAAACTACCCCGCAACCGGCAACGCCTTTGGTAACCGGCGAAACAATTATTTGCCCGGGTAATGCCTATACCTACCAAATTGCAGCCCCCGCACCCGGCTTTACCTACCTTTGGACGGTTACCGGCGGCACACCCGCATCTGGAAGCGGCGCCACGCTCAACATTTTATGGCAATCCGGAAGCCCCGTTTTCGGCATATCGGTAACGGCGCAAAGCGGAAACGAACCCTTTTGCATTTCCGATGCCGGAACTTTAACCGCTACCCCGCTTCAAAACCTGCTCATCAGTGGCGATGACGAACTTTGCACCGGCGATAAAATTACCTATACCGCCGCTCCGCTGCTTGCCGGCATAGATTACATCTGGCAAATTACCCCGCCCCAAGCCGGCAGCGTAGTAAGCGGGCAAGGCGGCGCTACGGCAGAAGTGCAGTGGAATTCGGGTTATGCGGCGGCAGCCCTTACGGTTACGGCCTGCGGCATTTCGGTGCAACACAATATTACCATACATGAGGCAACGCCACCTGCCATTGTGGCATCGGGCAATTTATGCGCCGGCAGCAGCATCGGGTTAAGCGTGGTTCCTGCAACCTATGTTTTCTATGAGTGGAGCAATTCGGCTATTGCGCCCGGTATAACCGTTTCTGCCGGCAATGATTATGTGGTAAGCGTTACCGATGCCAACGGCTGTACCGCCAACGCTACCCTCCATGTGCATGAATACCCGCTGCCCGATGCCTCTGTTTCTGCTCAGGATATTAACCTTATTTGCTCCGATGCCCCCAATAATGTAAACATCAGCGCCCTGCTTGGCTATGGCTATAATTACCAATGGTTTGAGAATGGCGCTGCTTTTGGCGCCAATGTGAGTACCATTACCCATTTTGGCAGCAGTATTGTAGCCAACTTCAGCTACTCCGTTCAGGTTACCGATGCCAACGGCTGCCAGAATGTTTCCAACACGGTTGTTATTGAACAAGATGTTTGTAATTTTAACTCCGGCTCGTGTCCGGGAGGCGCTTGCCCCAACCCGGGCGATGGCGGCGGAACTTGTGCAGTCAACTCTGCCGACATTTTGGGCATTGTTGCCGATACGCCTTACTGTTTTGATGTTACATTCCAGAATATATCAACCGGCGGGCTGAGTTATACATGGGATTTTGGCGATGACAGCCCCACTGTTACCCTGCCCGATGCCAGCCCCCAAACACATTCCTATACCGATGCAGGATTTTATACGGTAAAAATTTACGGCACGTATGCCAACCTCAACCCCACGCCAACCAACTGCATTTATATGAGTTACACAGTGGTGGAAATACCCCTGGCAGCCGATTTTGATTTCATAAGCCCATGCATAAACACCGCCACCGAATTTGCCGACCGCTCGGTACATATAGCCAATACCACCATTACCTCCTGGAACTGGGATTTTGGCGATGGTAATACCAGTACCGATGCCAACCCCGCGCATACCTTTGCCGCCGCCGGAACCTACAACGTAACCCTTACCATTGGAAACGGGCTTTGCACCCACACTCTTACCAAACCCGTAACCATTTACAACCTGCCCGATGCCTCTTTTGCCGTGCCGCCAACCGTTTGCCAGGGCAGTGCCGCCGCCTTTACCCCTGCCGCCAACCCCAACGCTATACAATGGGATTGGAATTTTGGCAACGGCGCCACCGTAAGCGCTCAACAACCCGAACAAAGCTACCTGCAAGACGGCAATTACACGGTAACCCTTGCCGTTACCGATAACAAGGGCTGCACCAATACCGCCGCCCAAACCGTTACCGTGCTGCCGGTTGACAATGGCAGTATTTCCCTGCCCTCGCCCAATGCGTGCGAAGGGCAAACCGTAACCCTTACCGCCCCAACCGGCGCCGGTTACCTGTGGTCCGATAACTCATCGGGCAGTACCTTAAACGTTACCCAAACCGGCAGTTTTACCGTTACCGTTACCCAGGCAAACGGCTGCCAGTACAGCACCCCGCCGGTGCAGGTAAATTTTGCGCCGCTGCCGCCTGCGGTTATTTCGCCGGCTGCCTCGCCATTGCTGCTCTGCCCCAACCAAACCGCTACCCTTACCGCCAACGCCGGCAGCAACTACGCATATGCCTGGAGCAACGGAACAAACAATGCCTCCGTTACCCTTGCATACAACTCAATACCGGTTGCAGGCATTACCCTTTATGTAACCGTTACCAATGCCTCCACCGGTTGCAGCAACACATCGGCACCGGTTGCCGTGCAAAGGGTAACACTGGAAAACCCGGTTATTTCGCCCAATTTTGCTGCTGCCCTTCAACTTTGCCAGGGCGAAACCCTTAGCCTCTCCGCTTCGCATCCTGCTCTTTCTAATTTTAACTGGAATACCGGGCAAAGCGGCAACAGTATTACCGTATCGGCCGGCGGGTATTATGAGGTAAGCGTTACCGATGCCAACGGCTGCATTGAAACCGATGCCGTTACCGTGGGCATGAACAGCGGCGGCGATTTGGCCGCCATACCTGTTGGTTGTTATGATTACTGCGAACTTGCGTCATTTTCTGTACCCGGTGTGTATGCCGGCTACCAATGGCTGCTCAACGGCGCACCCATTGCAGGCGCTACCGGCAGCGAATTTGTTCCGCCTCAAAGTGGCGATTACCAACTGCAAATTACCACGCCTTTCGGCTGCCAGGATACCTCCGATGTGTTGTCGCTTAACCTTACCGATTGCCTGGAGTGCCTCGTAAGCGCCAACTTTACCTACACCATCAGTTGCTCTTCCATCTCGTTGTCGGCTGTGGCATCCGGCAATGGAACGCTTTCGTATAGCTGGGATTTTGGTGATGGAAATACCTCAGCCAATGCATCGCCAAGCCATAGTTTTGCCGCATCGGGAACGTATGCCGTTTGTCTTACCGTTTCAAACATAGCCGCCGATGCCGATACGTGTACGCAAACGTTTTGCCAAAATATTGACATTAGCGGGGCAGACCTTCTGGCTATTGTTACCGATAACATAACCAATGCCGGATGCGGGGCAGCAAACGGCAGCATCAGCATTACCATAAACGGCAATAACCCGCCTTACACCTACCAATGGTCTGATGCCAATACCGGCGAAGACCGCACCGGCCTTGCCCCGGCCAATTACGGGCTAACCGTTACCGATGCCGCAGGTTGCACGGTTGCCGGCCTCTTTACCATATCTGAACTGCCCGTTGACAGCACCACCCTTACCTGCATAAGCGCCACCGATACCGGCCTTACCGTTGGCTGGGCAACAGTGCCGGGCGCACAAGGTTACGAACTTACCATTAACGGCGCAGCACCCATCACCATAGATGCTGCCGCATCGGAATATACTTTTACCGGCCTGGCACCCGATATTTCTTACACCATCGGCATTGCCGTACTTGCGCCTTCGCCTTGCGCCAACAGTGCAACTGTTACCACCACCTGCACCACCCTGCCCGACCCCTGCCTGCTGAACCCGCCCGTACTGAGTACGCAACCAACCGATGCCCTTTGCGGACAACCCACCGGAAGCATTGACCTTTCGGTAACAGGCGGCATACTACCCTACAATTTTGCATGGAGCAACCTTAGCGCAGCCGAAGACCTTGCCAACGCCAATGCAGGCAGCTACTCGGTAACCGTTACCGATGCGCAGGGCTGTTCTGCCGTTGCCTCAGAAACAATAAATGCCTACCTGCCCGCACCCCAACCCCTTTGCCTGTCTGCCACCGATACTACCCTTACGGTTGGCTGGGCAGCAGTGCCGGGCGCACAAGGTTATGAGCTTAGCATTAACGGCGCAGCACCGGTAACGGCAGATGCCGCCGCATCGGAATATACTTTTACGGACTTATTGCCCGAAACCGCCTACAACATCGGCATTGCCGCCGTAGCGCCGGCGGGGTGCAGCAACAGTCAGCAAACTGCCCTTGATTGCAGTACCGCCACACCTGCCTGCACGCCCGAAACCACGCTTGCCGAAATACAGACCAACACCCCCCTCATTACCGTGGGCGAAACCGTACAACTGACAGTACAAACCGAAGGGTTGAGCGGAAATCTGAGCTATGTATGGACTGCCAACGGGCTGGAAACACTCTGCACCGACAGCCTTTGCACGTTTATGCCCGATGCACCCACTACCTACACCGTAACCGTTACCGATGAATTTGGTTGCACGGCCGTAGCCGGCATTGACATAGATGTGCGAATGCCCAACAAGGTGCTCATTCCCAATGCCTTTTCGCCCAATGCCGATGGGGTGAACAATGTGTTTCGCATTGCAGGGTACAATGTGAGCGAACTGCAATTCAGTGTTTGGAACCGTTGGGGGCAAAAGGTATATGAAAGCGGCGTTACCCCCGATTTAAACACCGGCTGGAACGGGCAATTTAACAACAAAGATTGCGAAATTGGTGTGTATGTGTATATGGCACAAGTGCGCTACACCGACGGAACCGAAGAATGGCTGCAGGGTAATGTAACGTTGGTACGGTAACTTACCCGAAGTATGGCATTGCAGAAAGCATGATAGCCTTCTGCAATGTTTTTGTTGGTATAAAAGCGGTTGTAAGTTTTGAGCGGAGATTAAGGTCTTACCACCTCGCCATACAGGTCAAATTCGGTGGCACCGGTAATAAGAACAGGGGCAAAATCGCCAATGCGAACAAAGTTTTTGTTGTTTCGGGCATCTACCAGCACTTCATTGTCCACTTCGGGCGAATCATATTCGGTACGGCCTATAAAGTGTCCGGACTCTTTACGGTCGAACAATACCTTGTAGGTTTTGCCGATTTTTTGCCGGTTCAGTTCAAAGGAAACTTCCTGTTGTATGTCCATAAGGTAGGCGGCGCGTGCTGCTTTCACCTCTTCTGGTATGTTGTCTTCTTGTTGGTAGGCGGCAGTTCCTTCCTCGTGTGAATAGCGGAAAATGCCAAGCCGTTCAAAGCGTGAGTTGCGTATAAATTGTGCAAGTTCCTCCACATCTTCATCGGTTTCGCCCGGAAAACCGACCAACATGGTGGTGCGCAGGGCAATGCCGGGCGATTTGGCGCGTATGGCATCAATAAGTTGCAGGGTTTCTTCTTTGGTTATGAGGCGGCGCATGTTTTTGAGTATGCGGTTGCTGATGTGCTGCAAAGGCATGTCGAGGTAGTTGCAAATGTTGGGATATTCATTGAGTACATCAAGTATTTCCATCGGGAATTTATACGGGTAGGCATAGTGCATTCGTATCCATTCCAGCCCGTCAACCTGTGCCAGTTGTCGCAACAGTGCGGGCAATTCCCGTTTTTTATAAATATCCAGCCCGTAGTAGGTAAGTTCCTGCGCTATGAGCATAATTTCTTTTACCCCGTTTTTTACTAAGTTTCGGGCTTCGGCCACAATTTGTTCTATGGGTTTTGACACGTGTTGTCCGCGCATAAGCGGTATGGCGCAAAAAGAGCAGGTGCGGTTACAACCTTCGGATATTTTGAGGTAAGCGTAGTGGGGTGGAGTGGTAAGCAAACTGCGCTCGCCTATGAGGTCGTGTTTGTAATCGGCGCCCAGTTCTTCAAGCAGAAAAGGCAGGTCTAAGGTGCCAAAATAAGCATCTACTTCGGGAATTTCTTGCTCCAGTTCGGTTTTATAGCGTTGCGAAAGGCAGCCTGTTACATACAATTTCTGAATTTTACCTGCAGTTTTGGCATTGGCATAATGCAAAATAGTGTCAATAGATTCTTGCTTGGCCGTTTCTATAAACCCACAGGTGTTTACAATAACCACGCCGGCGCTGCTTCGGCTGTTTTCGTGGGTTACGCTAAGTCCGTTTGCCTGCAATTGGTTCATGAGCACCTCTGAGTCGACTAAGTTTTTGGAGCAGCCCAGCGTAATGATGTTGATATTGTTTGGTGTATGTTGTCTTTTTGTTTTCATGTTTGGCAACAGGGAGTTGGTGGAGGGGCAGACAAACAAAATTAGTGTTTAAACAGGCTGTCAACAAATTCTTGTTTGTTAAAGACCTGTAATTGGTCTATTCCTTCGCCTACACCTATGTATTTAATGGGTATTCCAAAACGGTCGGCAATGCCTATTACAGCGCCGCCTTTGGCGGTACCGTCGAGTTTGGTTACGGTAATAGCGGTAATATCGGTGGCTTTCATAAATTCTTCGGCTTGCGAAATGGCATTTTGCCCGGTAGAGCCGTCGAGAATAAGCATAACATCGTGCGGCATGTCGGGCGATATCTTTTGGATTACCCGTTTAATTTTGCTCAGTTCTTCCATGAGGTGTTTTTTGTTGTGCAAGCGGCCGGCGGTATCAATAAGTGCCACATCGGCATTTCTGGCCATGGCTGCCTGTACTGTATCGTAGGCTACAGCGGCGGGGTCGGCTCCTTGCCCCTGTTTAATAATGGGTACGCCTGCGCGGTCGGCCCAAATGCTGAGTTGCTCTACTGCTGCGGCCCTGAAGGTATCGGCGGCTCCCAAAATAACACTTTTACCGCGTTTTTTAAACTGGTTGGCCAGTTTTCCTATGGTGGTGGTTTTTCCCACGCCGTTAACGCCTACAATGAGCACCACATAAGGATAGGGTTTGGTATCGGGTACAATAAAATCGGTGTAATCGGGGGTGTTGTTTTCGGTAAGCAGGGCAATAATTTCTTCGCGCAGCATTTGATATACTTCGGCGGTATTGAGATATTTTTCGCGCGAAACCCGGTTTTCGAGCCGGTTAATAATTTTTATTACGGTTGGCACGCTAATATCGCTGGCTACCAGGGCTTCTTCTATTTGGTCAAGCACTTCCTCATCTACCACATCTTTTCCGGCAACAGCCCTTGATATTTTGGAGAAGATGCTTTGGTTGCTTTTTTGCAACCCTTTGTCGAGGTCGTCTTTAGTTTCTTTAGAAAAGAATTTACCGAAAAAACTCATATTGCAATTAGATTTTAGATACTTAACAAAATAACGCTGAAACCGGTGAAAAGGCAGGAAAACGGGATTGGGAAAGGCATTGGATACAGGCTGCATTTGGGGGGTAGCCCGATGTTGCACACCTGTTATTTAGATTTGTTTGAACCGGGGTGGCGTTTTACCACCTCCCACAGGTTGTTGGCACCTGCAGCGGTTAAGAAAAAAAGTTGCCCGGAAAGCGCTGTTCAAACATAAATACAAAGGCTTCTCTTTAGGTGAAGATACGTAAAGAGAAGCCTTTTGCACCTGTGACAGGGGCATTAGAACCGGTTTAGAAGCCTTTTAAGGCTTCGTCTAACTGGTCTTTGTGGATAATTTTTTCCTTGTAGGTGTATTGACCGGTGACGGGGTTTTTTTCGCTGATAACGATTTTTACGTGGTTTTTACCGGTTCCGTCTTTTGCGCCCCGGTTTACACGAGCGTTTTTAGATATCTTGCCCATAATTTACTTATTTTATTTCTTTGTGAACGGTATAACGTTTCAAAACAGGATTGTACTTGCGCAATTCTATTCTGGCGGGTGTATTCTTTCTGTTTTTGGTAGTAACATAGCGCGATGTGCCGGGCATGCCGCTTTGTTTATGCTCTGTACATTCCAAAATAACCTGTATGCGGTTTTCTTTGCTCTTCTTTGCCATGAGTATTTCAGTTAAATATTAGGCTCCTTTTTTTTCCAAATCTTTTAAATAAGCGTGCAGCCCCTTTTTATTAATAGTACGCAGGGCAGAGGTAGAAACTTTAATAGTTATCCACCTGTCTTCTTCGGCAAGGTAAAAGCGTTTCTTCTGCAGGTTGGGGTAAAACCAACGCTTGGTTTTGCGGTTGGAGTGCGATACGCTGTTGCCGGTAATGGGCTTTTTTCCGGATAATTCACAAATTCTTGACATGACCCTCTTCGAGTTTAGTTTTTTACGGAGTGCAAAGATAGGACTTTTTTTTTGATTTGCCTAAGTTGTTGCCTTTTTTATTTGCTTTTTGTTGCAAAAATTTTTCGGCGTGCTTGTTTGCGGGTTACATTGGCCACAGTATTGGAATAAAATACAGCATAAGCAGCAGTGAAATAATGGTTAGTATGCCGCCCACCCGCAAAAAATCTCTGATACGGTATTGCCCCGGTCCGTAAATTAAGATACAGGCCGGTTCAAAGGGGGTAATCATGGAAATAGAAGCCGAAACAATAACCGCAATGGCAAATGTGCGTTCATTTACACCCAGAGTGGAGGCAGTTTGTATAGCCATGGGCAACACTACCATGGCGGCAGCGGCATTAGACATGGGTTGGGTTAAAAGAACGGTAAGCGCCATAAAGCCTGCCAAAATACAATAAACCCCAAAAGGCTCCATATATTTTATTACCTGTTGTGCCAGAAAAACATCGGCGCCGGTTTTATCCATAGCTGTTCCAAAAGCGGTCATGCCTCCAATAAGCACCAACAGCCGCCAGTCAATAGAACTGTAGGCGCCTTCAAGGTCTATGGCGCGGGTTAGCACCACCAGTACGGCTGCTGCCAGAAATGCCACACTAAGGGGCAGCAGATTGAAGGATCCTAATATAATGGCTACTGCAAAAAGCAATACCGTAAATGCCCCCTTGTTGAGGTTGGCGGTTTTGGCGTCTTCCAGTTCGTTAATAACCATTAAATCGGAGTTTTTACGCACCATGGCTATGTCGTCTTTCTTGCCCTGTACCAGCAACACATCGCCGGTTTTAATTTGAACATGCCCTATTTTTTCGTTAAAGTTGTAGTTTTTGCGGTGTATGGCTAATACCGAAAGGTGATACTTTCGCCTGAAATCTACCTCTTTCAGCGTACTGTTTACCAGTTCTGAGTGTGCCATTACCAACAATTCGGCTAATTTTACATCGTCGCTTTCCAAATCGGTATCACTAATAGCAGAGCCTCTGATTTCAATGCCTTTGTTCTTGCGCATTTGTATCAGTTCTTCGCGGTCGCCTTCTACCAGCAGCATATCGCCCGGCTGCGTGCGGGTTTGCCCGTCGGGAAAAATGGTTTCTTTGTTTCTAAGCAATTTCAGCACTTTAATATCGCCCAAATCGAGGTTAAACACCGGTTTGCCCAGCAGTTTTGAGCCGGGCAACACAATAATTTCGCTCAGATACTGGCGTATATTGTAACGCTCGGTTACACTGCCGTTGCGGGTGTCGGGCAAAAAACGCCGCCCCAGCAGCAACATGGCAACAGAGCCGGCACCCCATATAGTAAGCCCCAAAGGCAACAGTTCAAACATGCCAATGGGTTGCAACCCCATTTTAGACATGTAGGCGCTGCCTGCCACATTGGTAGAAGTGCCTATAAGCGTACAGGTTCCGCCAAACAAGGTGGCAAAGGCCATGGGCATAAGTAACCTTGACGGACTTACCTGAATGCGGCGCGCTATGCTGATAACCGTTGGTATGAGCATGGCAGATACCGTAGTATTGTTCATAAATGCCGAAATAGCGCCCGACATGGTCATAATAAGCAGCATTATTCCTGTTTCACTTATCTTGTTAATGCTGTTAAGCCGGCTGCTCATCCAATCCATTACCCCGTTGTTTTGCAAAGATGCACTGATGATGAATATGGACGCCAGCATAATGATAAAATCATTGCTAAACCCCTCAAAGGCTTCTTTGGGCGTTAATATTCCCGATATAATGAGTGTTATCAGCAGCATGAGCGTAACAATATCGGGCGATATTTTCTCTAAGGAGAACATCACAACTGCCAATACCAGCAAAGACAGAACAATGGCTATTTCCATAGGTTACATTCAAAATTCAAATTCTGTACTTGAAAGGCTAAATATACAGCGCCGCCCGATTAAAAGCATGTTTCATGCAAAAAAAAGCAGCAATTTATGCGGCCGGTTGTTATGCCCCTAAAAACCGGCAGAGCGGGAACACCGGCAACAACCGGCCGGCAAATATGCCCAAACAGTGTTACAACAAGGTATTTGAATGACTTACTCCATAGCTGCCTGAAAATGGGGCTGAAAATATGCGCTCGCGGAGTACTTGCCCGATGCTGTTGTATTTTTCAACGTTTGTTTTCAGAAGGGCGGTTTATACCTGCAAAGGCATGCCGGCAATATGGTTATATACTGCCGGCATGGGTAAAGCAAGGCCGGGCAACTACTCTTTTACCACTTTTTGTACAGCCGCCCCGTTTTTGCCGCCCAAGTGCAGCAGGTACATGCCCGGTGCCAGATTGGCTACGGGTATGCCGGTATGGTTGCTGCCGGCGGTGGCGGCAATGGTTTGGGTAAGCACAATTCTGCCGGCAATGTCGTAAAGGGCAAGCGTAACCGGTTGCGCCTCAAACAGGTTAAACGTTACCCAAATTTCATTTTGCGCCGGAACGGGTAAAATGGTTTGTATTTCGGGTGCGGCGCTGCCGGCTTTTCTTTGCAGTGCAATTGTTCCAAGGGCTGTTTCGGTTCCGTCAAAATCGGTTTGAGTAAGGCGGTAGTAGGTTTTACCCTGTGGTGCGGGCATGTGCAGCCATTCGTATTGCTGTGCTGCGGAGGTGTTGCCGGCGGCGCTTATGCGGGCAAGCTGGGTAAATGTGCTGCCCAATGCCGAAACCTGCTGCAGGGTATAAAAAGCACAGTTGGTTTCTGTTGCCACCTGCCATTGCAGCAAGTTGCCCTGCGGCAACGCCTGTCCGGTAAAGCTGATGAGTTGCACGGGCAGCGTATTGCACGAGGGTTTGCCCAATACACTGCGCACACAGCCTGTAGCATCGGTAACGTTGAGAATGTAGTTGCTGCCCGGTGTAAAAGGTCCGAAAGTGATAACGGTGTTGTCTTCATTAATAGTGCCGTTGTAGCTGCCCGAAACCGCATAAGGGGCAACGCCGCCGCTTACCGAAGCATATACGGTATAGTTTTGGGTAACCGGCTCACAATCAACAATATGGGTAATGCTCATATTGTCGCATTGGGCATTGCAACTTTGCACGGTGGCGCAAACCAACCCGGTGGCGGCGCCACAGGCATTGCTTACCGTTACCGAGTAAATGCCGGTTTGCTCTGCAAGGTAGGTGGGCGCCGTACTGCCATCTTGCCAAAGGTAGCCGGTAGCGCCATCGGAAAAAGCGTTGAGCAGGTTTATGTCTTCGGCACAAAAGTTTTGAATGGCATCGCCCAAATTAACCGTCACATCGGGTATTACCGAAACCTGTATGCTGTCTATACCTGTGCCGCAATCGTTGCTAATGGTAAGTATGTAAAGCCCCGCCTCTTGTACGGCAAGTGTGGGAGTAGTGGCGCCGTTTGACCAAAGGTAGCTTACCTCATCTATAATATTGGAGGTTAGCTGGGCAGTTTCGCCCTGGCAAATGGTTACATCGGGGCCTAAATCGAGGTTATAATCTACCACCAGCGGGTCAAAGTTAATGGTATCGGTTATGGTAAAGCAATCGTTACTTACCTGCACCCAATACGTACCCGAATGGGTAACGGTAAGTTGCGGTTCGGTGCTTCCGTTTTCCCAAAGGTAGGCGGTGGCGCCGTTGGTGGCAGCATTGAGGGTAATAGCCTGATTTTCGCAAATAAACCCGTCGGGGCCAAGGTCAACGGCAAGTTCTTCGGTAATAGTAATGGTAGCCTGGTCAAAAAAGTCGTTTCCGCATTCGTCAATTACGGTAACGGTGTAGGTGGTGGTTTGCCCGGGTGTGGCCAGGGGATTGGGTATGTTGGGGTCGCTTAATCCTTCGGCGGGTTCCCAAATATAAATATCAAAACCTTCGGGCACGTTGAGTTGCACACTTTCGCCCGGGCAAATGGCGGTATCGGTCAGTTGGTCGGTAAAAGAAACATAGTCAAGACAAACTGCGTGTACGTTGTTTGCTGCGCCGGTTCCGGCGGTAAACCCCCAGTAAACGTTGGGGTCGCCGCCAAATATGTTGGCTATTACATTGCCGGTATAAGAAACGCGCAGGTTACAGTCAAAATACACCGAAATGGTTTGGGTTTCGGCATTCCAGGTAATGCGCATGTTGTGGTTAACACAATCTTCTACATTGTTGCTGCTTGCACTAATGGGCACCGGAGGGGCTAAATTATTTGGCCCGTTGTGGGTTAAGTCGCCGTTTTGTTGTATAGCTACGTGGTCGTAGGTGGGGTCGTTGTACATACCGTTTTGCCAGGTATCAAACTCAATACCCAAAGAGGGGGTAATACCCAAAAAACCAATTCCGCCGCCAACGCCTCCTAAAGAAGTGCTGATGGGCTGCAATACAAAGTACATACCATCGGCGCCATTAGCATCAACACAGCCGAGGTAAATATCAAAATCGAGGGTAAAGTTTTCGAGCAGGCTCACCTGCTCCAGGTACCACATAGAGCCTGCCTGCGTATTGAGCGCCGGTGTAAGCTGAAAACAGTTTTCATCGGTTTGTATGGCGCTGCCGTTTAGCTGGTATTGTGCCTGCAGGGCGGTAGTGGCTGCAAACATAAGGCAAAATAAAAGGGTAATTGTTTTTTTCATTAGGTATAAATTTTAGTAAGATTACCGGAAAAAAATTGTTACAGCCTGCAAAGTAGCAAAAAAACAAATTGCCCCAACCTTTAAAATCCCGAAAAATGTAGTTATCCCCAAATTTGAAGCCGCCGCACATTGTTAATCCGGTTATGCTGCATGGCTTTGCAGCGGCGGGTTTAACTACCCGGTGCAATAAGGTACAGTGTTGCCAAAATGTTTTTTTTATTGCCTTTGTGTGACGGTTTACCGGCAAAAACAACCTATATTTGTGTTTTACACGTTCCGCCGTGCTGCACTCCCCCTGCCGGAACACCGGATTGCTCCGGTTCTAATTTTACCCGTAGCGCAAAAGCAAACGGGTTTATTACGCTTGTTTTACTTGTTTTTACCTTGGTTTATGTTTGCTCTGGCAGATTGCAATAATTTTTATGCCTCCTGCGAGCGGGTGTTCAACCCAAAATTGCAGGGGCGGCCGGTGGTGGTATTGTCAAACAACGATGGGTGTATTGTGGCGCGCTCAAATGAGGCCAAGCAATTGGGCATACGCATGGGCGAGCCGGCTTTTAAAATTAAAGACCTGTTGCAGCAACACAAGGTAGCGGTTTTTTCTTCCAACTATGCGTTGTATGCCGATATGTCGGAAAGGGTTATGCAAACCCTGCGGCAGCTAACCCCTTTTCTTGAAGTATATTCTATTGACGAGGCTTTTATAGACCTGCGCCGTTTTGCACCGCACACCTTGCCGGATTTTGCCGGGCGGGTTCGCCAAACGGTTGGTCAGTGGACAGGCATACCCGTATCGGTAGGCATGGCGCCTACCAAAACGCTGGCCAAGGTGGCCAATTTTTACGCCAAAAAAAGCCCCGACGGGGTTTACCTGCTGCTTTGCCCTGCCGACATAGAAAACGCCCTGCAGCAATTGCCCGTAGCCGAAGTTTGGGGCATTGGCCGCCAATACGAAAAATTGTTGTACAAAAATGGCGTGGAAACTGCCCTGCAACTGCGGCAACTGCCCGACGGATGGATACAGCAACAGCTGGGCATAGTGGGACTTAGGTTGGTACACGAATTGCGGGGTATTTCGTGCCTGCCGGCGCAGTTGTTTACCCCACCCAAAAAAGGCATTTGTACTTCGCGCTCTTTTGGGCATGGCGTAACCGAGCCGGCGCCTTTGCAGGAGGCAGTAGCCAACTTTGCCGTGCGCTGTGCCGAAAAACTGCGGCGGCAGCAATCTTGCGCCAACCTGCTTACCGTTTTTATACACAGCAACCCGTTTAAACCGCATTTGCCGCAATACAGCAACAGCATTACCCTGCAACTGCCCGCAGCCGCACAACACAATGCCGACCTTATACAACAGGCACTTTGGGGACTGCAAAAAATTTACCGTCCGGGGTTTGTATATAAAAAAGCCGGCGTGTATGTATCGGGCATTGTGCCGCAAAGCGGGGTACAGGGCAATTTATTCGGGCAAAAAAGCAGGGAAAGACAGACACAACTCAGCAAGGCAATTGATGCACTTAACCAACGCATGGGGCGCGATACGGTGCGCTACGCCATACAGGGCTACGAGCGCGTGTGGAAACTGCGGCAGGAGCAATTATCGCCCCGCTACACCACCTGCTGGAACGAGTTGCTTACCATAGGCGGCCATAACCCGTAATATACGGCTTATGGTTATGCTTCGGTTAAAAAAGGGTTGTGCTTGCGCTCGTGGCCAATGGTGGTAGGCGTTCCGTGTCCGGAGTAAACGGTTACCTCATCGCCAAGCGGCAGCAGTTTGTGTTCAATGCTGCTAATGAGGGTGCGGTAACTGCCGCCGGGCAGGTCGGTACGGCCAATGCTGCCCCTGAAAAGCACGTCGCCGGCAATTACAAAAGCATCGGGGCGGCTGTAAAAAGAAAGGCTGGCAGGCGAGTGGCCGGGGGTAAATAACACTTCCAGTTCCGATTGTCCGAAACGCACTACATCGCCCTCTTCAAAAAATACCGATGCGGCAGGCGACTCCTCAATTCGGAACCCCCACATTAACCCCGCCTGTGCGGCAAAGGCCAGTACCGGTTCTTCGCCGCGGTGTATGGCCAGGGGCAGGTTGTAGCGTTGGGCAACAAAGCGGTTGCCGGCCACGTGGTCAACATGGCAATGTGTGTTGAGCAGCAGCACGGGTTTCAGTTGCTCCTTGTCAATAAAAGTAGTTAACCTTTTGCGCTCGGCTTCGTTGTGGCAGCCGGGGTCTATAATAAGGCACTCGCGGGTTTGGTCGTACAAAACGTAGGTATTTTCGGCAAAAGGGTTAAAGGTAAACGAGGCAACATGTATCATGTAAAAAGCGTTATTATTAGAAGGTAAAAAGGCTTATGCTGTTTTTTGCTTAAAATTATGTACTTATTTAGGTTGTACCTTTGTTGGTGATGTTCTTAACTAAATTCCTTTCATTTTACCGCAAAGAGCGCAAAGTTTTGCGCAAAGTTCCGCAATTTTTTTGCTCTTTATGTCCAATGCTACAAATCAGCAGGGAACAAGAAAAATGTCGGGGTTTACAGATAGTACCTAAATAGTTACAAAATTATTTGCACAATAGCGGCAATACCCCTAACTTGAACAGGATTTGCCGCAACACAACACTAACGCAATAATAAAAACACCGCCCCTTTTGTTTAACCGCACCTAAAATAACCCCGTTTTCCATGCAGCTGCGCCCGCTTGTTGTTACCCTTTTATTGATTGCCCTTGGCACTATGCCCCGGGCGGTGGCACAGGGTTTTTATACCGATTTTGGTAAAAACCGTGTGCAATACCATGATTTTGTGTGGGCATATTACGAGTCGCCCAATTTTATGACCTACTTTTACCAGGGCGGGCAAGACCTTGCCAAATTTACCGTACAGTATGCCGAACAATGTATTGGCGAAATAGAAAGCCGCCTGGAGTACCCGGCCAATACCAAAATAGAAATTATGCTGTACCACAACCTGTCAGACCTTAAACAAAGTAACATCGGGTTGGCCATAGAGCAAAACAATACCGGCGGCGTTACCAAAATCATCGGGAATAAAATTTTTATCCACTTCGACGGCAATTTCAAAAACCTGGAGCGCGACATCCGGGAAGGCGTTGCGCGTGTACTGGTGCAAAAAATGGTGTTTGGTTCCAACATTCAGGAAATTCTGCAAAATGCGGTATTGCTCAATTTACCCGATTGGTACGTGAACGGCCTGGTTTCGTATATTGGCAAAGACTGGGACCCCGAAATGGATAACCGCCTCCGGGCAGGCATGTTGCAGGGTAACTATGAACGTTTCGACCTGCTGAACGGCCAAGCCGCCACCTTTGCCGGCCATGCTTTGTGGTATTATGTTTCGCAGGTGCACGGCCCCTCTGCCATACCCAACCTGTTGTACCTTACCCGCATAAACCGCAGCGTGGAAAGCGGCTTTTTGTTTGTGCTGGGAAATACGGTAAAAGGAACCATACAGGAATTTAACGACTACTATCTGGCACAATATGCCGCCGATACCGACGGAAGAACCACCCCGCAACCCGATGCCGCCCTGCTGAAAACAGGAAAATACGTACAAAAAAGAAACGTTAAACTGGATGAAGTAAAGGTTAGCCCAAACGGACGCTATATAGCCTACACCACCAGCGAAATTGGCAAGCATATAGTGTATTTGTACGATGCACAGGAAGATAAAAAACGGGTGCTGGTGCGCAACGGTTTTAAATCTTACAGCCTGGCCTTTGACGATAATTACCCCCTGCTGGCCTGGGATAACCGCAGCGAACAATTAGCCATAGTATTTGAACGCCGCGACCAGATTAAACTGCTGCTTTACAATACAACAGACCAAACCAAAACCTACTCAAACGATATTACCAAGTTTCAGCAGGTTACCGGCATAGCCTTTACCAACGACCCCCGGAAATTAGTGCTATCGGGCGTACAAAACGGACAGCCCGATATTTTTATGTACTTTATTCCGAATACCAAAGTAACCCGCATTACCAACGACTTTTACTCCGATTTGCAGCCGTCTTACCTGAAACTCAACAACCGCGAGGGCATCGTGTTCCGGTCAAACCGGAACTCCGACACACTGAAAACCGAAAAAATGGATACCATTTTGCCCCTGCATAACTTTGACCTGTTTTTTTACGACCTGCGCAACACCGACAACGAAACCGATACCCTTAAAACGCTGGTGCGCATTACCAATACCCCGCTCGACAACGAATTTTTACCCCTACAATACGACAGCACCCGGTTTACCTTTCTCAGCGACATGAACGGCATTCGCAACAACTATACAGGTTATTTTGACAGCATTTACCTGCGAACCGATACCAAGGTGTTTTTCAGAGACTCAATGGTGCTGAACCCCAAATATCCGCTCGACTCGCTCCTGAAAACCGGGTTAATTGATACCATTATTAAAACCGACAGATACCAAACCATTGCCCGCTATTTTCCGGCAAGCAATTACAGCCAAAGCAACCTCGAAACCTCGGTGGCGGTAAAAAGCGCCGAAGAAGTGCAACTTTTTTACAGCAACAACCAATACCTTATTTTTAAACAACCCCTGCCCGATGAAACAGCCCTAAACCCCAACCTGAAACTAAACAACACCAGCTACCGAACCCAACTCGACAACCGGGAAAAGGCGCGCGCCAAAGCCAAAGAAGTGCGGGATGCCCTCATAAAACAAAAAACAGAACTGAAGGCATCTGATGTGCTGCCCAAAGATGAAAACCCGCCACCACCGCAAACCGTGCCCAATAACCTGCCGCCGCTTAAACAACTGCCCGATGCCAGCGAACCGGCCGTTAAACCGCAACCTGCCGACACTATTGACATTGAAAACTACTTCTTTCAGAGTGAGTTTGACTATGCCGACGAAAAAAACCCTGCCACCGCACAACCCAATACCGCAAACCCCAACGGCGCTATTATGGGCGTAAAAAACAACAACACCACCACTACACAAGCCCAAAACGAACCCCTGTTTAAACGAACCGATGTGCGGCAGTACTTTACCCAGTTTTATATTGACCAAATTGCCACTCAACTCGACAATACCATTATATACACACCCTACGAAAACTTTAACCTCTCGCCTGTAACCTTTGGCTTGCCCGACTTGGGCGGACTTATTAAATTGGGTATTACCGACCTGATGGAAGACAACAAAATTATTGGCGGTTTCCGTATTCCGCTGGGGTTAAGCGGTACCGAGTATTTTATGGAATACCGCGCCCTGCGTAAACGCCTCGACAAGAAAATTTTCGGCTACCGGAAAGCTATTAAAAACAACTATACCATTACCGATATTCCCGATACGCCCGAATTTACCGTGGCCGCCAAAAATATTACCACCATTTTGCAGTACTCCCTCAGCTACCCCTTTGATGTGAATACCAGCCTTCGGGGGCATGTGGGGCTAAGGCACGACCGCATAGTATTCCTTGCTTCAGACCGCCTTTCGCTTGCCCTGCCCGATATGTATGAAAACTGGATTTACGCCAAAACCGAATATGTATTTGATAACACCCTTGATGTGGCGCTAAACATACTCAATGGCACGCGGTACAAGGTATATGCCGAAGTACACAAACCCTTTGATGGCGCCATAAATGACCGCACTGTATCGCTTAAGTTTAAAAATACCGGCTGGCTGGGCATTGCCGGCGCCGATATAAGGCATTATCAGCGCGTACATAAACAAATAGTTTGGGCAAACAGGCTGGCAACCGCCATGTCGTTTGGTACCCGTAAAATGCTCTATTACCTGGGCGGCGTAGAAAACTGGCTGATTTTTGACCCCAACAAACAGTTTGACTATGGCACACCCATAGATACCGAAGCCGGGTATGCCTTTAAAGGACTGGCAACCAACATGCGCGGGTTTAAACAAAACATCAGAAACGGAACCAGTTACATGGTGTTCAACAGCGAGTTGCGCGTACCCTTGTTTGCTTACCTTTCGGCGGCGCCTATTCGGTCTGAGTTGCTCCGGAACTTTCAGCTAATTGCCTTTACCGATGTAGGAACCGCCTGGCAAGGGCTTGTACCCTTTGACGAAACCAACCAATACAGCGTGGTAACCATTGGGCAGCCACCTGTAGAGGCTGTGGTAAAATATTTCCGCAACCCCATTGTGGCAGGCTACGGCTTTGGCGCAAGAACCAAACTGCTGGGCTATTTTACCCGCTTAGACGTTGCCTGGGGCTTAGACAGCGGCGCAAGAACCAAAGCGCAATGGTATTTTTCTATGGGATTGGATTTTTAACCCCCCTTGGTTATGCAACCTGCAAAAACGGCTGTTTGGTGTTTGCGGCTGCTTTGTTTTTGTGTATCTGCCGGCCGTGCCTGGCAGCACCTGCGCTGGGATGCCCCCTACCGCGCCCTGCTGTGGAGCGAAACTTTTTTACTGCCCTTGTTTGAGCGCATGGGGTGGCAATGGCAGTATTGGGTAAGCCACTCCGATGTGTATATTGGCAAAGGCATTAAAGCCATAGGCGTTTTTTTTGCCGTCTGTGCTGTGGCATCGGTTACGGTTTCCTCAAACCACCGTGCCGGGCGGTATTTGCTGCCGGCAGGCGGGGTAATGTTGTTATTTTTATCGGCGCTTTACTGGAAAGAGAAGTACTTTTTCGTGGGCGAGCTAATTGAGTACAGTTCGCAGGTGGCGTGCCCTTTTCTGTTGTATGCCATGCTTTACCGCCGGCCGGCACCCAAACAAATTATGCAGGCCGGGTTGGTGGCCGTTGCACTCACTTTCATCGGGCATGGTTTGTTTGCCATTGGGTATTACCCGGTGCCGGGCAGTTTTCAGCAAATGATGGTTAATTTTTTCGGTATGCCCGAAACCGTTGCCCGCCGGTGGCTGTTGTACGCCGGCGTTATGGATATGGTGGTGGCCGCCGGTATTTTTGTTGGCCGCCTGCGCGCGCCTTTGCTGGCGTATGCCGCCATTTGGGGCTTTGTTACCGCATTTGCCCGGCTCATTGCCAACTACGATGCCCATATACCGCTCTACTCATTTAACCTGTGGCTGTTTGAGGTGCTGGTAAGAATACCTAACGGCGGACTGCCCGTTTTTTTGCTGCTGTTAGGAAACCTGAAAAAAACCGTTGGAGAAGCGTCCTGAAAACCAAAACGCGCCGCCCGCTGCACTTTTTTTTCCCGAAGCAAACCGGAGGTGGGGGGGTAGCTGCGTGTTTCGGTGACTCCTGCCATTATGCTGCATTTCGCTGGTAAAGATGTTCCTGAAATTCTATAAACAGTCTGCTGATACTTGCCACATCTCCTAAAATTTCTTTTGCATCTTCCAATGACTGATATTTATTTTTGAGTAAAACAGGAAGTTTCTCCTGTTCAAGTTCATCTATACCGGTTTCAATATATTTATCTAAAACAAAAGCAATAAATTCTTTTTGCTTGTCGTTGAGCAGGGCAAAAATGGTTGCTTCGGCTGCTTTGGCTCTGGCTTCTCTGGTCATAGCAATATAATCTCCATTAAAAACGTATTCCAAGACATCATACAAGTCGCTTTTTTCCATATCAACCAACTTTTGCAAAGTCTGTAAGTCTGATTTTGGAAAGCCCGCTTCTCCCAGTTTCTCCAGCAAGGTTTTTCGGGTGATTGGATTGCTCCAAAGTTTCCGCAATTCTTCTTCGTCTTTGAAAAGTTTTGGTAACTCGCCAAACAGGCTGTTTAAAAATTCTTCGGCTGAAATGGGTTTACCGTCTGCACTCCAAAACGAAGTAGCAATCATGTGCTGTATTTCTCTTTCTTTACCGTTTCGCAATTTGATTTTTATTTTCTGCTTGCGTTCGGTTTCAGTCGGTTCTTTAGGTTTGTATTCGCCTTTTGGTTCTTTCACTCTACTTGGTTCTTCTTCCAAAGGTTCGCCGTCCCATTCGGGGTCTGAAAAATGTTTGCAGGCATCTACAAAGTCGTAAATGGTAAAAAACTCTTTATCGTCAAATAATCGTGTGCCACGACCAACAATTTGTTTAAACTCAATCATTGAATTGACCGGACGAAGCAAAACAATGTTGCGAATGTTCCGCGCATCAACACCGGTGGAGAGTTTTTGCGAAGTGGTGAGAATGGTTGGAATTGTTTTTTCGTTGTCCTGAAACTCTCTCAACAATCTTTCGCCTTCTTCTCCATCATTGGCAGTTACCCGAACACAATAGAACGGGTCTTTGCTTTTGGCGTTTTGGTTTACCAAATCCCGTATCAATGCTGCGTGTGCTTGATTGGCACAAAAGATTATTGCCTTTTCGTTCTGGTTGGCTTCCTCTAAAAAGATGTTTACCCGCTTGGCTTCGCGTTCTACAATTTCAATGGTGCGGTTAAAGTCTTTTTCTTCATACAATTTGCCTTCTTCAATTTCTCCTTCTACAATCGTGTCGTCTGAAGTGTAGCGGTAATCATCTAAGGTGGTTTTAATGCGTTTTACCTTGAAAGGCGTTAAGAAACCGTCATTGATGCCTTCTTTCAGCGAATAAATGTAAACTGGTTCGCCAAAATATTTGTAAGTATCAACATTGTCTTTTCTCTTGGGAGTAGCGGTTAAACCCAATTGCACTGCCGGACTGAAATACTCTAAAATGCTTCGCCAATTGCTTTCGTCATTTGCTCCGCCACGGTGGCACTCATCAATGATGATGAAATCAAAATAGTCGGCTGGATATTCTCCAAAGTAGGGTGCAGCTTTTCCTTCTGCATCCGTGCCACTCATAAAGGTTTGAAAAATGGTAAAGAAAATACTGCCGTTGGTCGGCACTTTTCCGCTTTTCTTTATTTCATTGGGTTTTATCCGCACCAAAGCATCTTCGGGAAAAGCCGAAAATGAATTGTAGGCTTGGTCGGCTAATATGTTCCTGTCGGCTAAAAATAAAATTCTCGGTCTGCGGTTGCCGTCTCGTTTTAAGTTCCAACGGGTTTGAAACAGTTTCCACGCAATTTGAAAAGCGATTGCTGTTTTTCCTGTTCCTGTGGCAAGGGTGAGCAAAATTCTTTCTTTGCTTTGTGCAATGGCTTCAACGGTGCGTTGAACGGCAATTTCCTGATAATATCTTAACTGCCAACTTCCGCTTTTGTCTTCAAACGGAATATTAGCAAATTTTTCTCTCCACACTTCGGCAGGCTCAGTGTCCGAGCTTTTCGGGTATGTTTTATCCCAAAGTTCATCAGGGCTTAGAAAGTCTGTTACCAAACCTTCTTCGCCCGATTTCATACAGATTTGGTAAATGGCTTTCCCGTTTGTGCTGTATGTGGTTTCTAATTGTAGTTTTTGAGCGTATTTTTTGGCTTGCATTACGCCTTCACCCACTTCACACAGACTGCTTTTTGCTTCAATAACTGCCAATTTGATCCCTTTGTAAACCAACACATAATCCGCAATTTCCCGTCTGCCCCTGCCACCGCCTGTTTGAATTTTACCTGCCGTAATGTTGTATTCACGAAGGACTTTAGAGCCTTCCACAACGCCCCAACCACAAGCCTTTAGCTTTGGGTCTATGAGTTCTGCTCGTGTTTCTGCTTCGTTCATTCCGTTTCTATAATTTCTGGCATTTCTAAATATTTTCTTCCGTTAAGCAGATTGCCTGTTTTCTTTTTATTTGTTCCGCCCCATTGCTTAAAGAAAAACGCTACATCCTTTTTCTTGCATTGTTCTTTAATGTCCATCACCCATTCCTTTTTCATTGGTCTTGGCGTTCTTCCGCTTTCACCGCCAACAATTACCCAATCAATGCCTTTTAAATTCAAATTCGGCAAAGGGCTGATTAACGGTTCGCAACTCAAAAATTTTACTCTTGCATTGGTTTGTCGCAATAGGTCAATTCGTTTCATTACTTTTTCGCTTTCTACAGAAACTCCCATCCAAATGTTGTGTGTCCAATCCAATAAACCTTCTTTGTCGTAATACAAAAGCACATCAGCCCGTTTTGTCAAAATTTGAAAAACGTGTTGCGGATTTTCTTTCATTACCCTGAAAACCTTTTGAATAAATTCAACAGGCACGTCTTTATGAAATAAATCGCTCATTGAATTTACAAAAACCATTTTCGACTTTTTCCAAGTGTATGGCGTTTGCAATTCATCTTCGTGAATAGCCAACTCAAAGCCATTGGCATATTTTTCAACACCCATTGCTTTCAATCGCTTTGCCATCACTTCTGCATAACAGAATTTACAACCTGCCGAAATTTTATTGCAGCCCGTTGTTGGGTTCCAAGTCATTTCAGTCCATTCTATACTTGATTGTGCCATTGGTTAAATGTTTTGAATAATTTGTTTAGCAATCTTTTTTGCATTCTGATTATTGGATGCGAAAACAAAATGGAAAATAGGAGAGCCGTTTCGGTTCTTTAATACCAACGGTTCGTCTGTTACGTGTTTCCATATCGTTTTCATTCGCTCTGCATATAATCGTGCAATCTTTTCAATCGGTTGTGAAACTTTGGTAATGATTTCTTCTTCACCAAATAGTGTTTGCACTTTCTTTTCTTCGTAGAAATGGGCTTTGATTTCTTCAATTGGTAAGCCGAAAAAAGATTGAAGCTTATCGCTGAACTCCAATTTACCTGCTCTGTCAAGTAAACGGTTTACAATCACACCGGTCGGAACCAATATCCAAACGTCAGAACGTGTGTCCTTTAATTCTGCAATGGCGTTCCAATCTATTTGCATACCGAAGGGGTCAAGAAAAACCAATGCTGCATAATCTTTTGTTTGCAGAGCTTTAGCGAGTTCAGTTATTTGATGGTTAGCATCTCCCGACCTGTAAACAATCGTTTTGTCTTTGAATTTCTCATCCAGTTTCGACTTCAATTTGTTTAGCGAACTGTCTTTTTTGTCAATGAAATAGTAAAAATCAAAGCCTAATTCTTGCAGTCCTAAAACTCGTTCGGCAGCACCTTTATAGGTTCTTTCTTCTTCTTCTGTGATTTTAAGTTGCTGCATCAAGTCAGCGTTCACTTGCTTTTCTCTTGTGCCGCTTCCTGCAAAGCCATCAAAGTAAATGGTTTTCCAGAAGGGGAACTTTTTCATTATAGTGAGGTATGACCAAACATATTTTGAAAAGGCTTCCAGTTTCTTTTCCGTCCAGGGACCGCCCCATTCTCCGGGTGGTTCACTCAATATGTTTTTTTCATTCCAACTCATACTGCAACCGCTTTTTCAGTTTTCAACTCCCCCGCAAATGCCTTTTGCAAGATTGATTTTTTCAGTTCTTCCAAATCATCCATTTTCTTTTGATACACCGCTTCCAACTTTTGTGTTTCGGCTCGCAGTGCATCTAATTGGCGGACGATGGTTTGTTGTACTTTTAAAGGTGGCAATGGAATTGGAAAACTTCTCAACGCTGTCAATCCAACAAATTCCTGTGCTCCACCATTTGACATGTACAAAACATATTTCATTGCCAATGATGATTTCAGATAGTAAAGCAAGTAATTCATATTTATGTTATCACTTGACTTTATTAAACCAACATTCTTAATGCTGAAAATTCTTTTATCATCAACTATTGCAGCCATTCCCCTGTTTGCTCCAATCATTGAAATTAGAATATCACCGTAAGTTACATTTGAACGCTTGTAAAACTTTTCGTGGTCTGCTTTTGTGATGAATTTTGTATCATCAAATGAAAGCCCATCAGATTTGATATTCTTTTGAGTAACAAAAGGAATTCCTTCTTTGATGTATTTTGGACTATCGTGTGTGCCGTCTTTTACTTCTGTAATCTCATTTAGCTTTTTCGTTTCCCACTTCCCATTCTCAAACACCCCCTGCAAATAGCTTTCAAAAAGTTCTTTGGCGTTTTTGAGGTTTTGTTCGGTATTGGCTTTTGCCTTCGCTATAGCCGCAAAAGCTTCATCTAATATGGAAACGATGCGTTGTTGTTCGGGGATAGATTTGGGGTAAGCAACATTTATTTCTTTCAAAAGCCTGTAATGTCGGGCATATCCCAAACTTCCTAAATCAATATTTTGTAAGAAATAATAAAAATACTTCGAGTCAATCTTGTCTTTTGGTTTTAGAATTTTCACACCATCAGCACCTAAAACGAAATCGAAATCAATGAACTTTATTACTTGCGTGTGGTCTCCAAATATTACAACTGGTTTATCTACCTTAAATAAATCTTCTTCATTATCCCAATAGCCATTTATAAAATCTTTTTCTTGCGAAACGATTGGGTAAATGCCATCTTCTTTAAAATCCTTTCTCTGGATTTTATTTGTATAAGTAACCTTTTCAAGGCATTTTTCAAACTCTGCTATTTCCCAACCTTGCTTCATATCAATTCCAAAATTGAGTTAATGATTTCGGCACTTTCTTCGTCCAATGCTTTCATTTCTTCCAAAATGGCTTGAGGTTGGCGTAGCGTTACTTCTTCTTTCTTGTTGGGGTTTTTTACGCTTAAATCAAACGTGTTTTGGTCAATGGCTGCCACATTTACCGTCCAGGAGTTTTCGCTATCGGCAAAGGTTTTTTGCAGTTCAACAAATTCTGCCA
>MTCR01000053.1 GCA_002212725.1 Sphingobacteriales bacterium TSM_CSM
GCAGATTTACAGTCTGCCCCAGTTGGCCGCTTTGGTATCCCCCCGCCTGACATACCTTATGCTTGCAGTATGTTGTGGCTTATTTCAATTACACCCGGATTCACGTTCTTGAACCCGTTTTCTCTAATGGTGCGCAAAGATACAACTTTTATTCTTACAAAAGCAAATTTTGTTGAAAAAATATTACTGCTGACGAATTTTATCTTTATATCGCTCAATTTGCTTTTTTAAAGACTCTACCGCAGCATCTACTGCCTCCTCAAAAACCTTGTTGGTTTCGGTTGCAATCATTTGTTCGCCCGGTAAATTCAGTTTTATTTTGGCTACTTTATCTTTAATATGGCTCGATTTATTGTCTAAAGTCAAATACACTTCAGCGTCGGTAATGCGGTCAAAGTACTGGCCCAGTTTGCTCACTTTCCTTTCCACAAAATCAAGCAACGGTTGTGCTGCCGTAAACTGTACAGATTGGATGGTAATTTTCATAATTTACACTTTTGCGGTTAAATTAAAAACATTATTTTAGTTAAAAATGTATTGCTGAAACAAAGGGGCAAAGTTAATTGAATTTGCCCAAAAAACCGCTCAACTTCGGTTTCGCGGATGCGTTTGTTTGTAAGTTTTTTGCATTTTTTCTATGGTACTGTGGGTATATACCTGGGTAGAGGCTAAACTTTTGTGCCCCAGCAGTTTTTTTACCCCGTTTAATTCGGCGCCATTGTTAAGCAGGCACGAGGCGGTTGTATGGCGCAGTACATGCGGGTTTTTTTTTGCTTTGGTGGTAACATAACTCAAATATTTATGGGTTAACCGGTAAACAAAACGCGGGTACAAATAATTCCCCTTGTCGGTTAAAAAAAGTGCGTTGGCAGGGGCATCGGGGTGGGTTTGCTGTCTTACCTCCAAATACATCTGCAATTGTTCCAACTGTTTATTGCCCAAAGGCAGGCTGCGCACTTTGGCGCCTTTTCCTGTTACCCGTATTTTTTTCTGTACAAAATCTATGGCATCGGAAGATAGGCTTATAAGTTCCGAAAGTCGCATTCCGGTGGCAAAAAACAACTCCAGTATGGTCTTATCGCGTATGCCCGAAAAATCGGGAGTAAAGGCTACTTCGGTCAGTAATTGCTGCATTTTGTCTTCCTCTATAAAATGCGGCAACTTATACCCCGATTTGCGGGGCGATTGCACCGAAAAAGCAGGGTTGGTCTGTATCAAACCCTCCTTTTTAAGAAACCGGTAATATGATTTTACCGACGACAACTTGCGCGAAATGCTGGATGCCCCTATGCCCGATGTAGCCATGTTGGCCATCCACGAGCGCATGTGCGAAACGCCCACCGCGCCCGTTATCAGCGCATCGGGGGCAAATTCGTATGTTTCTGACAGATAGGCGTAAAACTGCTCCACATCTGCGCGGTAAGCAGTAAGGGTATGCCCAGAATAGTTTTTCTCAAACCTAAGATAATTCAGAAAACTCTCTAAAGGCTGTATCGTCATGGGTTGGCGCTTATATTGGTTGGCAGTAGTAAATTAAAGTCTTTTTTCTGAAACCTGCAAATTTTTTACCGCAAAATTTACCCGCCGTGCATAAATTCTACCAATTTGCCCTTATTGTCAATTACGGCAACCCCCACAATGTTATGCCGGCCTGCAAAATGTGCGGCGGGGTTTTAACTCTTCCCTGCCGGTTAGTTAAATAATAACAAAAATGGTAAATTTGCACCCGCGTTTATGCCCGTTAAAAATGGCGGGCTATACCTTATATATATAGTAACGGCAGAAATGGGGTTTTGTTTAAAACCTGAAGCCGCCGCAAGTGTTAATTAAACAGAAACACAAATGCTGCCAATGCGCCCGGCAAGTTTAACGGTGGGGGTCTGAAAGCAAAAACCAATCAAGCCCCGAAGTGTGGTAAAAATTTAGTTATTCACCCATAAATAAAAAGTTGTAACATGTCCGTATTTGATTTAGACAACATAAAATCGGTTTATGCTGCGCTTCCCGAAAAAGTGGCGGCAGCCCGCAAATTGCTGAACCGACCTTTATCGCTTACCGAAAAAATTTTGTATGCCCACCTTTGGGAAAACAAACTACCCGATGCACCGCTGAAACGGGGTAAAGATTATGTTGATTTTGCCCCCGACCGCGTTGCCATGCAAGACGCTACCGCACAAATGGCGCTGCTGCAATTTATGACTGCCGGAAGAAACAAGGTAGCCGTGCCAAGCACCGTGCATTGCGACCACCTCATTCTGGCAAAAAACGGCGCCAAACAAGATTTGGCCGATGCCATGGATATCAACAAAGAAGTGTATGATTTTCTGGCTTCGGTATCTGACAAATATGGTATCGGGTTTTGGAAACCCGGTGCCGGTATTATTCATCAGGTAGTGCTGGAAAACTATGCTTTTCCGGGCGGCATGATGATTGGCACCGACTCGCATACGGTAAATGCAGGTGGCTTGGGCATGGTAGCCATTGGCGTAGGCGGTGCCGACGCCGTAGATGTAATGTCAGGCATGGCTTGGGAACTGCTTATGCCCAAACTCATTGGCGTTAAACTTACCGGAAAAATGAACGGCTGGACATCGGCAAAAGATGTAATTCTGAAAGTGGCCGGCATTCTTACCGTAAAAGGTGGCACCGGCTATATTCTGGAATACTTTGGCGAAGGTGCTACCAATATTTCCTGCACAGGTAAAGGCACTATTTGCAACATGGGCGCCGAAATTGGCGCAACTACCTCGCTGTTTGGCTACGATGCCGCAATGAGCCGCTACCTGCGTGCCACCAAACGCGCCGAAGTGGCCAACTTAGCCGATTCCATTGCCCAACACCTGACCGGCGATGCCGAAGTATATGAAAACCCCGAACAGTATTTTGACCAGGTAATTGAAATTGACCTCTCTGCCCTTGAACCGCATGTAAACGGCCCCTACACACCCGATTTGGCCTGGCCAATTTCGGAATTTGCCAAGGCTGTACGCGAAAACGGCTATCCGCAAAAATTAGAAGTGGGGCTTATTGGCTCGTGCACCAACTCTTCTTACGAAGACCTTGACCGCGCCGCCTCCATTGCCAAACAGGCCATTGAAAAAAAACTGAAAGCAAAATCGGAATTTACCATTACCCCCGGCTCCGAACAGGTGCGCTACACCGTAGAGCGCGACGGCATTCTGGCGCTGTTTGAAAAAATTGGCGGCGTAGTACTGGCCAATGCCTGCGGCCCCTGCATCGGGCAATGGTCGCGCCATACCAATGACCCCACCAAAGCCAACTCCATCATTACCTCTTTTAACCGCAATTTTGCCAAACGAAATGATGGCAACCCAGCCACCCGCGCCTTTGTGGCCTCGCCCGAAATTGTAACCGCCCTGGTTCTTGCCGGCGACCTTACCTTTAACCCGCTTACCGATACCTTGCTCAACGAAGAAGGACAAGCCGTTAAATTAGACCCACCCTACGGCGACGAACTGCCCGACAAAGGTTTTGATGTGCAAGATGCCGGCTATATAGCCCCCGCAGAAGACAGCAGCAGCGTTGAGGTAATTGTAAGCCCCACCTCACAACGCCTGCAATTGCTATACCCCTTTGCCGCATGGGAAGGCACCAACCTGAAAGGGCTGCGCCTGCTCATTAAAGCTAAAGGTAAATGCACCACCGACCATATTTCAATGGCCGGCCCCTGGCTGAAGTTCCGCGGACACTTAGACAATATTTCAAACAACATGCTCATTGGCGCCATTAACTATTTTAACGACCTGGCCAACACCGTTTACAACCCCCTTACCAATGAGTTTACCCCTGTACCCGATTTGGCACGCTTCTACAAAGCCAACGGCATAGGCTCTGTTGTGTTTGGCGAAGAAAACTACGGAGAAGGATCCAGCCGCGAACATGCCGCCATGGAACCCCGCCACCTGGGCGTAAGGGCAGTAATTGTAAAATCTTTTGCCCGAATTCATGAAACCAACCTCAAAAAACAGGGCATGCTGGCGCTTACCTTTGCCAACCCCGCCGACTATGACCTGGTAAGACAAGATGATACCCTTGATATTTTGGGCTTGACCACCTTTGCCCCAGGGCAAAACCTTACCGTTGTACTGCACCACGCCGATGGTACCTCGCACTCGTTTGAGGTAAAACACACCTATAACCAACAACAAATTGAGTGGTTTAAAGCCGGCGGCGCGCTTAACCTTATACGGCAGCAGCAGTTGGTGTAAGTTGAAACCGTACAATTGAAACCACTTTATGAACTCCATCTCTTTAAAAAGAGATGGAGTTCATATTTTTATAAAAACATTTGTTTAAACCAAATGTATGTGATCGGGCATTAAAACAAGACAAAAAAAGAATTTTTATGCATTTGAATTACTATCTTTGCATGAATGCACCTGCCGGGGTATTTTTTGCTATACAATGCCATTTATAAATTCTACTTCTCAAAAGCAATATGATAAAAGAACTGCACCTCAAAAATTGGAAAAGTTTTACCGAGGGTCAGTTATATATTGACCCGATTACCATACTGATAGGCGCAAATGCCAGTGGCAAATCTAATATATTAGATGCTTTGCTGTTTTTGCAAAAAATTGCCGATGGAAAACAGATAAGCGCAGCCATTGATGGCGATGCCGATAACAAAGGCATACGAGGCGGGCATGAATGGGCTATAACCCACGGTTTTACCGAAGCAGACCTGACTGTAGTTATACAATCTGACATAGATGAAGATATTGACTACCGGTACAACATTATTATCGGGCTAATGGGGGAAGGGAAAATTGAGGTGAAATCCGAATCGCTTACCCGAATTGCCGCATCGACAAAAGGAGGAAAAAAAACCGAAAAGAAAATGTTTACCACCTCGGGCAATGACCTGAACTTGCCAGGAATTTCTGCCTATTTTTACACCAGCACGCAGGGGCGTGGCAAGCGCATTGATTTAAGAAGAACCTATAGTGTGTTGAGCCAAAGCCGTTCCCTGCCACTACTCAAAGAAGTACAGCAAAGTATTGATGAAACGGCACAGCAACTTTCCCGAATTTTTGTGCTTGACCCAATTCCCTCACATATGCGCGGCTTTGCCAAGTTTTCAGACCGCCTGCAACCCGATGCTTCCAATTTAGCCGGCGTATTGGCATCCTTAAATAATGGCAGCAAACAACAAACCGAAAATATACTGACCGAGTATCTAAAAAAACTGCCCGAAATAGAAATAATCAACGTTTGGGCAGAACCGGTTGGTTTATTGAAGTCTGATGCCATGTTGTATTGCAAAGAAAACTGGTTCAATCGGGAAGTTCTTACCGTAGATGCCAGAGGCATGTCTGATGGCACACTTCGGTTTTTGGCTATTATGACCGCCATGCTCACCCTGCCTCCCAAAAGCCTGTTGGTAATAGAGGAGATTGACAGCGGTTTTCACCCCTCGCGAGCAAAACTGTTAGTACAATTTTTAAAAGAAGTTGGTAAAAGCAGCAATATTGATGTGTTATGTACTACCCACAACCCTGCTTTTTTAGATGCATTAGGCAATGAAATGATAGTTTTTATATCGGCAGTTTACCGCCACAAAGAAACCGGTGCCAGCCGAATAAAATTGCTGGAGGATCTTGCCCAACTTCCCAAACTCATGGCACGCGGAACAATGGGTAAGTTAACGGCATCGGGTATATTGGAAGAAGTTCTTTCAAACTAACGTAACCCATGAAAAAGGTACTGATTTTGGATACCAGTATGTTTTGTGTGTGGTTGCAAGTTCCCGGTTATGAATCCTGCGGAGAAACCCATGATATATGGAACTTTGAACGGGTAAATCAAAAGATAACCGATGAAATAGAAAACCAATCAACCTTAATACTACCCTTGGCCACTTTTATTGAAACAGGCAACCACATAAGCCATGTAAGCGGTAACCTGCGTTATATGTTAGCCAACCAATTGTGCCATATTTTACACAAATGTATTCAGCAGGAAGAACCTTGGGCAGCTTTTTCTGAGCAAGTTGATTTGTGGAATGATGAAACCCTCACAAGAATAGCCACCGAATGGCCCGATTTGGCTGTACAAAGCGGGCTTTCTATTGCCGATGCTACTATTATAAATGTGGCCCATTTCTACTACAAATTAGGTTGTTATGCAGAAATATTAACGGGCGATGCCGGGCTTAGGGCTTACGAGCCTGTGCCAACAGAAATAAGACCTGTTCCGCGCAGAAGGAAATAAGCGGCTATGAGGAAAGTAGTTTGAATATAAACAAAACCATAGGTGCCTGCAGGAAAAAAATTGAGAATACACCCTTGCTTTACCCAAAACCGTTAAATTTACAAAGCCATGTTTTGTAATCTCTAAACGTTGCCGGCATGAAAAACAAACTAATTATAATTGTATGCTGCGTGTTTGCCTTGTTGCAACCCACACAGGCACAAACCTACCCCGAATTTGCACCAATAGGGGCTAAATGGTGGTATAAACACAGGGCATATTACCCAACTCCCGCCACAGAGGTTAGAACCTTTGCCACTTACGAATGTGTGGGCGATACTGTGGTAAACGGAAGCCTGTTAAAAAGAATAAAGTTCTACAAAAATGTAACTTCCTGGAATGACTGGCAGCAAACTTCCTTTTTTTACATGTACCAAAACGGCCCTAACGTATATACCGTAAGTGTTTACGAAGATGAGGTACACCTTGGTGAACATTTGTATGATTTTAGCGCGGGGGTAGGAGACAGTTGGTATCTTTCTGAACAAACCCCGCAAACCGAAGATCAAAATGTGTTAAATACGGTTACCGCCGTTGATAGTATTTTAATTAACGGTTTGTGGGTAAAACGGCAACATGTGGAAACATCGGGCTATCTTGCAGGGTTAGTGGGCTGGGGGTTTTGGGGTACACATATTGCATACATTGGAAACACGGACTTTTTTGAGCCTTTAGAAAAATTTGGAGAACTAACCGAACATTTGCGGTGCTACGAAGACCCAACTTTGGGTATCTTTTATGAAACCGGCGTAGCGCCTTTTTGTGAATATGAGTACATAGTAAGTACCGAAGATGATTGGGGCAATTTTCAGTCGGGCATTCATATATTTCCCAGCCCTGCTACCAATGAATTGCAGTTACGGGTAGTTGGCAGGGATTTACAAGAACAACCGCTTCGGTTTGAGTTATATGATATGCAAGGCAGGCAGGCACTTAATCTGGAACTGCAAAACGGCATTGCGGTACACCAATTAACATTGGGCGAATTAGCGCAGGGTTTGTATGTGTATAAAGTGTACAGCCAACAAAAGCAATTAGTGGCAAGCGGTAAAATTACCCTGTTTTAGTAAACCGCACCCCTACCTGCTTGCCAGATATACGCCGCTAAGTATAAACAGCAGCCCTGCGGCATAACTCCAGCCTATGGATTCGCCGTCGAAGGCGCCAAACAGCACGGCAATAAAAGGCACAATGTAGGTAGTAGTGGCAGCAAACAAGGCGCTGGTTTGCTGGGTAATTTTAAAATAAAAAACCCCCGCCAAGGCCGAGTTAAATACCGCCAAAATTACAATATACCCAATTGCATGGTATGCCATGGGGTTGCTTTGCACAATGTGTCCCACATCTGAAAACAAAAGGTATAACCCGGCAAAGGGTCCCAAAAGGCAAAACACCACACTGTTAACAGCCGTTGCGGGCAGTGTTTGGCAGTATTTTTTTACTGTATTGGCGCTAATACCGTAGCAAAGGGTGGCTAATAGTATGTAAATGCCGTAAAAATAGTTGGCATTGCCATTTTGGGTGGGCGGGGCAGTGGTTAGCACCAGCAGCAGTGCGCCTGCAAGCCCCAGCAGTACGCCGGCTAAACGCCGCCACTCAAAAACCACCTTAAACACCACTACGCCTACCACTAAGGTAAACAAAGGGGTAAAGGTGTTGAGAATGCCGGCAGCAGCACTGGGTAAATGGGTTTGTGCTGCGGTAAACAAAAAGGGCGGAATACCGCTTCCGGCAATGGCAATGACCAAAAGCGGCGGCAGGTTTTGGCGGGTTACCTGTTTAATACCTTTATATATAAAGGGCAGCATGGCCAACATGGCAAAAAAAATGCGCATGGTGGCTACCTGCCTTGGAGGAAACACAGCCAACCCTTTTTTCATTAAAATAAACGAACTGCCCCAAATAAGTGCCGTTAGTATAAGCAGCAGCCAACTTTGGGCGGTGGGTGTTGCCGACTGTACAGGGTGTTGCGGAGTAGGATGGTTATTCATAAAAATGGGGCACTGCAAGAGGGTTAATAATAAAGGCAACACCCACATATTGGTGGGGCAAAACAACAAAACAAACGCCACTACCCTACTCGTCTAAAACCGGTTTGTTAAGAGTTTGCCAGATGAGGTCTTTGAGTTGGGTAAGTCCTTGGCCGGTAGCAGCCGATATAAATATGTGCGGTATGCGTTTGGGCAAATTGGGTAGCAGCAGTTGTTTCAGTTCGTCGTCAATAAGATCAGATTTGGTAATGGCCAGAATGCGTTTTTTATTGGCCAGTTCGGGGTTGTAGAGTTTACACTCTTTCAGCAGGACATTATATTCCTTTTTAATATCGGCAGAGTCGGCAGGAACCATAAAGAGGAGTACTGAGTTTCGCTCAATATGTCGCAAAAAGCGGTGCCCCAGTCCTTTACCTTTATGAGCGCCTTCAATAATGCCGGGTATGTCTGCCATAATAAAAGAGCGGTTGCCGCGGTAGTCCACCATGCCCAGATTGGGCACAAGAGTGGTAAAGGGGTAATCGGCAATTTCGGGTTTTGCGGCCGAAACGGCTGCCAGCAGGGTAGATTTTCCGGCATTTGGAAACCCTACCAAACCCACATCGGCCAGCAGTTTTAGTTCCAGTATTTTCCAGACTTCTTGTCCGGGTTCTCCGGGTTGTGCAAAGCGGGGGGTTTGGTTGGTGGCGGTTTTAAAGTGAGCATTGCCCATGCCGCCCCGGCCGCCGGGCACCCAAACAACTTCTTGTCCGTCTTCGGTAATTTCAATGTCTATTCCACCGGTTTCGGCATCTTTGGCAACGGTTCCAAGGGGCACTTCCAGCACTACATCTTTACCATTGGCGCCGGTTTTTAAGTTTCCGCTGCCGCCAACGCCGTTTTCGGCAATAACATGTTTTCGGTATTTAAGGTGCAGCAGAGTCCACAGTTGGGCGTTGCCCCGCAAAATAACATGGCCGCCTCGTCCGCCGTTTCCGCCATCGGGGCCGCCTTTTGGCAAATATTTGGCCCGATGCAGGTGTACCGAACCGCTGCCCCCCTTGCCGGAGCGGCAGCAAATTTTCACATAATCCACAAAATTACCTCCCTCCATATTACTGCTATTCTGTTGTAAGTAAACAACAAGCAACAACACAACTGCCTTGCCCGGGGCAGGTGTTATTGCAACACATCTATTTCAGCGCAAAGCAGGTCGGTTATTTCGTCAATGCTACCTTCGCCATTAATATTGCTCAATTTTCCTTTTTTTGCATAATGTTCGGCTACCGGAATGGTTTTGTTGTTATATTCCTGCACCCGCCGTTTAATGGTTTCTTCGTTTACATCATCGGCCCGGCCCGATGTTTTACCGCGTTCCAGAATGCGGCGCAGCAGTTCTGCTTCGCTTACCTGCAGGGCTAAAACTTTGGCAATTTCGGTGCCTTTTTCGGTGAGCAGGTTATCTAAGGCTTCGGCTTGTGCCACAGTTCGCGGAAAGCCATCAAAAATAAACCCGTTTACCTTACCTGCAAACTCATCAAGTTTTTGGTCTATCATGCCAATTACCACTTCATCGGGCACCAAAAGACCTTGTTCCATGTATCTTTGTGCTTCAAGCCCCAGTTTACTGCCTTTGGCTTTTTCTTCGCGCAGCAAATCGCCGGTTGAAATGTGTTTTAAAAGATATTGCGATATAAGAAACGCAGCCTGTGTGCCTTTACCACTGCCGGGAGGACCAAACAAAATAAGATTTAACATTACAATTAAAAATTAAGTATTTTTGTTCCGAAAACGCAAAGGTAATGCTTTTTTGCTTATTTTTGCTTACTTATTCAGGTTGTACCTTTCTTGGTGATGTTCTTAACTAAATTTCTTTCATTTTACCGCAAAGAACGCAAAGTTCCGCAAAGTTTTTTGCTCTTTATGGTCAAGCAAGGAACATGAGAAAATGCCTGGATTTACAGACAGTACCTGAATAGTTACATTTTTGCTTACTCTGCCGCATGATGTGTGCAAAATAGGGTGGTAAATACTGTATAATGTTTGCCATTAACACTCTTGACGGCATTTTATTTGTTTAACATTTTTTTAGGCAACGCAACCTGTTTACCATGTATTTGTACAATGTTACGGTAAAAATTGACCCCGAAAAACACGACGACTGGCTGCACTGGATGCAAAGCGTGCATATACCCGATGTTATGAAAACCGGCCTGTTTGAGCAATACCGGCTGTGTAAACTGCTTGAACAAGATGAAAGCGGCGGCATTACCTATGCCGTGCAATATTTGTTTAACAATATGGCCGATTATTTTACTTATCAGCAGCAATTTGCCCCGCATTTCCAACAACAACATGCCGAAAGGTACCGCAACCACTTTGTTGCTTTCCGAACGCTGTTGCGCATTGTAGCAGAATCGGGCTGAAAAAGCCGGCAGCGGCAATAAATATTTGCAAAGGCTTGTCACAAAAAAGTAAAATAAATGCTCTAAATTTGCAATTAGGCGCGTTGTTCCTTAAAAAAGACGGAGTGCTGAAGGCAGTATGCCGGTAAAATAACCGGCTGCAAAAGCCAAAACAGCCCGGTTTATTTGTTTTTAAGAACACACTTTAAATATAAAGCGCTGTTTTACAGAAATTTACAGATAGCATTTTTATAAAACATTTTATTCGGACTGTATTTTACCGCTTTGGCTGCCAATAAAATTATAGGCAAGCTTGCCAAAATTGGTATTGTTTTTGCGTTTTGATAAATACCTTAAAAAGTCGTGTACACCGAAAATAAAACCATTTTGATATGAAGAACATTTATTGTGCTGTGCTGTTGGTGTTGGGCTTACTGGCAGTAACCCATGCTGTTGCACAAACATCAGACCCAAGGTTAAAAAAGGCCAATCAACTGTTTGATGCGTTTTCGTTTCCAGATGCCGCCGAGCAATACAAAAAAATACTGGCTAAAGACGACAACATTGCCGAAGCAAAAATTAAACTGGCCGAATGCTACAGGCTTATGAACATGCCCATTGAAGCCGAATACTGGTACGAACAGGTGGTTGAACTGTCCGAAAGCGAACCGGTACACAAATACCACTATGGTATGGCGCTTAAAATGAACGGTAAATTTGACCGCGCCAAACAAATGTTTCTGGAATATGCCCAATTAGTACCGGCCGACTCACGCGGGTTGCGACAGGCCGAAGCCTGCGAACAGGCCAATTATTTTCTTACCAACCCGGGCATTTACCAACTTAACCTGGCCGCTTCGGTTAATACCGAAAAAGCCGATTTTGGACCTGCCTTTTACCGCGAGGGTATTGTATATGCCTCTGAAGCCAATGTAAAAGATAAAACCAAAATGTATAACTGGCGCGAACAGCCTTTTTTAGACCTGTTTTATGCCAAACAAGACGGCGACAACCCCTCTAATTTAACCGCCCCCGAATCTTTTAAAGGCAAGGTAAACACCTGGGTTCATGAAGGCACGGTTGCTTTTTCGCAAGATTTTGAAACCATGTATTTTACCCGAAACAATTACATAAACGGCATTACCGGTTACGATACCGAAGAAATAATGAACACGGTAAACCTTAAAATTTACGAAGCAAAATCGGAAGGCGGCGGCGAGCGCTGGGGCAGCGTAAAAGCCTTGCCCTTTAACAACGACGATTACTCGGTAGGGCATCCCACCCTTAGCGCCGACGGGCAAGCGCTGTATTTTGTTTCTGATATGCCCGGCGGATATGGCGAAACCGACATTTATGTGAGTTACCTGAGCGGCGACAGCTGGAGTTCTCCCGAAAACCTGGGGCCCGAAATTAATACCGAAGGACGCGAAATGTTTCCGTTCATCAGCAAAGACGGAACCTTGTATTTTGCCTCCGATGCCTTACCCGGCTTGGGCGGTTTAGATATTTTCTCATCGCAACTGCAAGACGACGGAACCTGGAGCGCACCCGAAAACCTGCGCTACCCCATCAATACCAATGCCGATGACTTTGCCTTTATTATTGATGCCTCTAACTCTAAAGGCTACCTTTCATCTAACCGTCCGGGCGGCAAAGGCGATGATGACATTTACAGCTTTACCAAACTTACCAACGTACTCATTGGTGTAGTGGTAGATTGCAACACCCAGCAACCCATTGAGGGCGCAAAAGTAGAATTGCTGGAAAACGGCAAACTCATGCAAAAAAGAACCTCCAATGCCAAAGGCGGGTTTTCATTCCCCATTTCGCCCGGCAAACAATACGTGGTAAATGCCAGCAAAACCGATTACGAAGACGGCAGCCAGCAAATTTCTACCGTGGGCATGAGCGGCACACAGGTAGAAGTTAAAATTCCTATTTGCCCCAAAACCGGCCCCAACGGCGCCACTACCCAAGCCGGCGCAAAATGCAAGGGTGAAGGTACCGTTATGGACAAAGCCAGCAACAAACCGGTTTCGGGAGCCATTGTTACCCTTACCAACGTGGACACCCGCGAAGAAAAAACCTTTGTAACCGGCGCCGATGGAAAATACAGCTTTGAACTCGACTCAGAGTCGGACTATGTAATACATGCCGCAAAAGAATATTACTTTACCGAGGTTAAATCGGTTTCTACCAAAGGCCGTGATTGTGCTTCGCCCGCCGAAAGCAATATGCCCCTCGATTTCCCGATTGTAAAAGTAATTGACGAAAACAAACTGGGACCCAACGGCCAAATTCCGCCCTCCGACCAGGTTATTATTACAGACGGCATACCCAGCGAGGTGCTTAACCTTAACCATATTTACTACGATTTTGACCAGCACTACATTAGAAAAGATGCTAAACCCGAATTGGATAAAGTGGTTGATTTTATGTACCGCAACCCTTCCATTATTCTGGAACTGCGCTCGCATACCGATTCCCGCGGCACCCATGAGTATAACCAGGCGCTTTCAGAACGCCGCGCTCAATCTGCCCTTAGTTACATTATGGGCAGGGGTATTGGCGCCAGCAGAATTTCTGCAAAAGGATTTGGCGAAACCCAACTTACCAACGAATGCTCTGACGGAATACCCTGCGACGACGCCAAACACCAAAACAACCGACGAACCGAGTTTGCCGTGGTAGGGTATGCCGCCAATGCTATTTACAGCGCCCCCCGCTACTTTGGAATACAAGACTACCACCGGGGTAAAAACTACTACAAAAGCAAAACCGATGCCAACGGCCACAGCAGCTACAACAGCGGCGGTTCCTCTTCTTCCTCCTCCTCATCTGCAAGTTCTTCCAATTCCGGCTCCTATGCTTCCGTTTCAGAAAGCAGCAGTTCTTATGTAACCGAACCTGCCGCTACAACTTCATCATCGGGTGGCGGCAAAAAGAAAAAACAACTTCCGCACGCCTACGCTACCGATTTTGAAACCGGCAACACAAGCAGCTCCACCACAAGTTCGGGCAGCAGCAGCGCCGATAAAAGCAGCAACTACGCCAGCACAACCACCGCAAGCAGCAGCAGTACTCCCACTTACTACGATAACCTTGCCACTTCTGCTCCGGCAGTTGCCACATCAAACTCGGGCAGCAGCGGCGCAGAATACCGCATACAATTGGGCGTATTTCACAACCCCGACCTGTCGCAGTTTGACAAATTAGCCGATATTGGTAAAATTACCCTCGAAACAAGCGCCAACGGCGATGCTCAACGCGTACTCATCGGCAATTTTTCTGACCAAACCAGCGCCGACGAAGCTATGTATAAAGTAAAACAACGCGGCTTTAAAGATGCTTTTCTGGTAAATTACAACAACGGATTGCGCATAGGCCGCAAACCATAAAACAAAGCCGGTTGCCAAATTTAAAAAAGGGGTAAAACAAGTTGTTTTACCCCTTTTTTGTTATCTTTGTTTTGCCGTGCCCGCTTTTGCACTAAAACACCTCCTGCAAACGTTTTAAGAAAATTCTGTTTTATAAAAATCTGCACCAATTTCATGAGTAAACTTTTTGCCGGGATAGTTGCCGCGCTCATCGGGTTATTTTTTTGCGCCCCGCTCCTTGCAGAATCGTATGTTTTTTTCCAGAACAACACGTCCTTTCCCATACAGGTAAACACCTCGCAAAGCGGCAGCCACGCACTTGCCGAAGTTGCATGGTGGGGTAAAGACGGCATTATTGCACCCTGGCAAAAAGAAAGTAATGTGTTTTGGGTTAACCGCAATAAAGGCATTAAAAATGGTAAAACCTACCTGTTTACCGTTTCCCTGAGCGCCGGAACCGATACCATACGGTTTTTGGTAAACATAAAAGGCTGGCCCGTAGGCAGCGGCATGAAATTTGCCCTTGAAGCGCCAAACTCAAAGCCCAAATGGTATCACGATAAAGAGTTTCACGAAGCCACCTTTATGTTAAACGGCAAATTGGTAACCGCCAAGTTTGCCGCATACAACACCCGCACCGCTTATTCTGATATTACACTGGTACTGCACGAATTGCAGCCCTACCCAACCAACCCTATAGACCTTATAAACCCCGATGTTATAAACATCCTGTCGTACAACATATACATGCTAACTCCGCCGCTGGCCTTTACCAATCAGGAAACCCGCGCCGAAGTAATACCCGGCTATGTTCATGGCTACGATGCCATTATCTTTAGCGAAGCTTTTTACAACAGCGCCCGGACAACCCTGCTCGAAGGGCTTGCCCCCGAATACCCGTACCATACCCACGTACTCAACAACTCCGAAACCATAGAAGACGGCGGCGTAATTATTGTAAGCCGCTGGCCCATTGAGTTTACCAACCAAATGATTTACAACAACTGCCAGGGCGAAGACTGCTTTGCCTCAAAAGGGGTAATGTATGCACAAATTAACAAGCTGGGACGCCGGTACCACCTTTTTGGTACTCACATGCAAGCCTGGAAATCGGGTGAGAAAGTTTCGGTAAGGCAAGAACAATTTCAGCAAATTAAACAATTTATTGGCGAACAACATATTCCGAAAGGTGAACCTATATTAATTGGCGGCGATTTAAACGTTGACAAAATTGAAAATAAAGCCGATGAATATTGCCGAATGTTGAGCACACTGCAGGTAAACGAACCGGCTTACTGCCCATACCCCTATACCTGCAACGGGTTAACCAACTACTATTGCTCCGAAACTGCTCCGCCCGAATATCTCGATTACATCCTGCCATTCAGCATAAATGGAGCAACTCCGCTAAAAGCCACCAACCAAGTGCGCATTTTGCGCGCCATAGAAGACAAACTCTGGAACATTTTCGACCTGTCTGACCATTTTTCGGTATGCGGACGCTTTGTGTTTCCGGCTGTTACGCTGGCAGATTACAACGCCAACAACTTACTAAATCCGCTTTGCCTTAACACACCACAACCCGAAACACCCAACACCGCTACCCTGCTTAACCGCTTTACCCAATACATGAACAGCCTGCACAACCAAGGCGATACTTTGATGACTGCCATTGCCGCCAATCTGGAACAGTATTTTAATTCCGGCACAGTTTCTTTGCTTACCGATGCCGGCACTTTGGCAGATACCGCCGCCATAAAACAACAACTGCGTATGTTGCAACAACAGGGCAACGTGCTGCTCATGATGCAGCCTTCGTTACTGCCCGTAGCGCCGCTAAGGGGGCAATAACACACTGCCCGTAACCTTAACCTTAACCGCCATACGTAGAGACTCGATTAATCGCGCCTCTACCCGCCCCGCCCTGTCCATAAATCGCCCTCGCGGGCGGCGCAATTCCTGCATTGCCCTTGCGCACCGTTTCTGACCTTTCCGGTTGAAATTTTTTTGCCACACTAAAACATACACAGCGGGTTATTTGTCAATAACTTTGTTTGTATGCTACTGTTTTAAACGGCACCCGGCTATGAAACATGTTCTTTGCCCCTTATTCAAAAGTATTTTTTTTCTTGGGCTGACTATTGCAGGCACTTTTACAGCCTGCGCCCAACCCATGCTAACCTACGCCGGCAATAACGCCGATGAGGTGTTTTACGATGTACTGCAATTGTCAGACGGCACTTTTCTTATTGCCGGCGCTGCCCAAAACTTAGACTGGATACCTGCCAATGTACCCCGAACCCAACTCGGCAATACCGCCGGCATTAATAACGGGTTGGGAACCAATAAATATGCATTTATACTGCAACTCAGCAACAATATGCAGCAAATTGTACAGGTTGTACACTTTGCACAGGGCGCTGCAGAAGATATACGGTATCTTAAAACCACCAACATTCCCGGGCAAACCACCGGCACACTCTACCTTTCGGGCAATACCTCCGATACCAAAGCCAACAACGGCGGTTATTTTATTGCCAAACTCAACAACAATTTTATGAACGGCACGCCCACTGCACTGGCTTGGGCAAAAGCAGTTTGGGCAGAAGGCTACCCCAAAGATTACCATCCCTGGGATGTGGGCAGCGATGGTAAAGTAATCTATATCAGCGGGCAATCTCATGCATACGACTGGTCGGCCGTTTCACGCCTTACCTCCGACGGGCAGCCCGATAAAGTTGAAAACTGGCGTACCCACTGGAAAGTAGGTGGCGGCGAGTGGCGCGGTACACCTGTATCGGCCTACCCGGGCGGTGCCGATAGCATTGCCTACAGCGGCATTGTGCTTAAAAAATGGGGGCGATGCGACCTTCGTTCCTGGAACAATACCGACTACAACCTGCTGCAACCCGATGGCAACGGGGGTACCAAAAAAGGACTTTGGCCGCTCGATGCCTTTTTTAACAGCCCCTGCAACCCCGCAGCGCCCACAGACAACGGGCCGGGCTATACCGGCTACAGCACAAGCGGCACACCCGTACATGGCGGCTCGGTTATTTGCATAGACCGCCGCAATAACCACCTGTATATTGGCATGAACATTAAAACCGTGCTGCCCGACGGAAGCCCCGATTTTGAACCTGCCGTAATTGCCATGACCGAAACCGGCATCCTGAAATGGTGGAGCCGGCTTTACCATGAAATTCAGCCCGATGGCGATTACGTGGTTTCTACCCCCGACCAATATGTTGATGCCCTGGCAATTGATTACTCACAACCATACAACAGCGCTTTTTTGGCGGTAAATGCCCGGTGCCACGGCAATAATATTGAAAATTTTTGGGAAGGCAATACATTGGCTGCCAACGCGGCGGCAGCGGGGTTTCAAAACAGTTTTACCGGCAGCAGCGGCAATATACACATTAGCTGGCTGGGTAAATTACTGCTCAGCAACGGCACTATTCACCACAGCACTTATGTTGCCGAATATGCCGAAGGAACCGGCGGATTGGGCGCACCCCACCCCGACCCCAACTTAGACAACTGGCCAAACCCCAACAGTGGCTGGCCCGATGTAAACACCACCCGCCTTGCCAAAAACAACCTCAAGGTAAGCGCCAACGGCTCGGTTTGTGTGGCCGGTGTGGGGCGCCGCACCATTACCACTGCCAACGCCCTGCAAAAAATGGTACTGCCGGCCAACGGCGGCCTGTCTTGCTGGAACAGTTTTGTGCGCGTATATGCCCCCGATTTATCTGTTCCGAAGTACAGTTCGCTGATAGTGGGCGTTTGGGATACGCTTACACAAGCCGGCGGCGGCAATACCGATATTTACGGCATTTGGAAAACCGCCGGCGGCATGGTGGCAGTAGGCAGGCAAGCCAAAGATGCCACAACCGGTTTACCATCGGGCAACCCTATACCCGTAACCAACGTGCCGGATTGGGGCAGTGCCGTGCCTTCGGGCGAAAGCGCCATATTTGCCTATCTTCCGGCAGAAAACCTTCAAAACCCTGCCGACGGGTACAACGCCAGTCCGCCGGTATCTGTGCAGGTAAAAGCAATATTGCAAGGTGCTTTTAATGCCGCCACACAATTGCAAAATACCCTGCTGCAAACCGGCAACCTGTTGCCCGCCTCGCAGCCTTTTAATACCCAACCATGGAACTATACCGGCACCGAAAACATAACCGCCCTGCCTGCCAACACCGTTGATTGGGTACTGCTGGAAGCATATACCCCCGATATGAGCCTTGCCGAAACCCGCGCAGCCCTCTTGCTGAACGATGGCTCTTTAGCCAATTCCGAAAACGGCAGCAACGGGGTAAACTTTTATAACCTTACACCCGGCAACAGCTATTACCTTGCCCTAAAACCCCGAAACCACTTAGCCGTTGTCAGTGCCAACACGGTGCAACTGCCCAACAGCACAACCTATGATTTTACCGCAGCCAACAGCGCCCAAAACAGCGCCAATAATCTGGTGCAGGTAGCCACAGGAAAATACGCCCTTAAAGCCGGCGATTTGTATGCCAATGGCGTAATTACCGTAGCCGATTTTAACCTGTACATGCAGCAGGGTTCGGCTACCGGGCAATACACCGCCGCCGATGCCAACTTAGACGGCAACATTACCATTGCCGACTTTAACCTGTACCAACCCAATGCCGGTACCATAGCCGTGACCCTGCTGCGGTATTAATCAATCAGGGGCGGAGTTTGCGAACCTGCGCGCCGGCCTGCCACATTTCGGATTGCTGTATTTGAAGCAGTTCTTCCGTTAATTTTTCCCGATAATCGGGTTGTTTGTTGGCAGCAATTACAATAGCGGCTTCTTTGCCCAATGCCACACTTTCATACAGTTCTTCAAACAAGGGTTCTACGGCTTTTCTGAAGCGGTGCCGCCAATCTAACGCGCCGCGCTGTGCCGTGGTAGAGGTGTTGGCAAACATCCACTCCATGCCGTTTTCGGCTACCAGCGGCATAAGGCTTTGCGTAAGTTCTTCCACCGTTTCATTAAACGCTTCGGATGGCGAGTGCCCTTTTTTGCACAAAAGGTTGTATTGTTCCTCCATAATACCGGCAAGGGCGCCCATGAGTACGCCGCGCTCGCCATTGTTGCGCAGGTTGAGCGCCTGTGCCGGCCCTTGCACGCCATAGCCAATTACAGCCAGGGTTTCGCCATTTAATGTATCGAGCGCTTTGTGTATGAGAAACAGGTTTTTTATTTAAGAAAAAACCCCCACCGCAAGGACGGTGAGGGTTTTTTACAACTTATATGGTTTTGTTTACAAAATACGGGCCCGTCCATTATGTTTTTATCACAATGACAATAATGTTGACGGTAATAATAATGGCGGCGGTTAAAATCATTTGTTGTGTTGTGTTGGTTGTTGATTGGGGGTAAAGATATTTGTTTATAAAAGAAAAAAGCAAGTAATTTCCGGTTTTTTTTTTAAATCGGGTATGTGTTTTCTTTTTTTATTTACTATTACAGAGGTTTATTTGTGTAAAAGCTTTCGGAGAAAATACTGTCCGGCATCTTATAAAATAAGGGTTTAACCTTGTGCATCCACAATAGTTTACCCCGGTAAGCAAGTTTAATGCGCACTAAAATAAGCCTGTTTTTGTGCGCAGTATGGTTTGTTGTAAATTTGCGTCAGGGGCTGTATGGTTATTGCAGTACCAGTTTTTTATACTCATCGGAGAGAAATGCGCCAATGGTATCTTGCCATTGTTTTTTAAAGGGTATGCCGTTTATGGCTTTTATGCCGGCAACTTCGGCAGCGGTTCCTGTAAAAAAGGCACCGTCGGCGGTTGGCAGCACATCGGGGGTAAAAAAGGTCTCTTCAACCTCAATGCCGTTTTTTTGGCAGATTTCTAAAATGGTGGCGCGGGTAATTCCCATTAAAATGCTGCCTTTGGGTGGGGTATAGAGTATGCCGTTTTTTTCATAAAAGAAGTTGGCGCCGGAGCCTTCGGCCACATTGCCGTTTATATCCAGAAGGAGCGCTTCGTCATAACCGTTGCTTACGGCCTCGTGTGTGGCAAGAATGGAGTTTACGTAATGCCCTGTAGCTTTGGCATTGATAAAAGTAGATTTGGGGTTTGGTCGCTGGTAGGAAGAAATCATAATATTGAGCAAATCGTTGCCAAGGTAGCGCGGCCACTCCCAGGCGCACATAAATACGTTGGTTTGCTCCGGCGGAAGCAGTTTCATCATGGGTTCGCCGTACACAAGCGGGCGTATATAGGCATCGGACAAGTTGTTTTGTCTGAGCAGTTCATAGCTGATGTCTATAAGTTCCTCTACGGAATAAGGAAGTTTAAGGTGCATAACCTCTGCCGAATAGTGGAGGCGGCGGTAATGCTCACGGGCTTTAAAAATATGGGTTCCCGATGGCGTGTTGTAGGTTCTTATGCCTTCAAAAACCCCCAAGCCATAATGGAGGGTTTGAGAGTATAGACCGGTTACTGCCTGAGAGGCGGAAATCCAGTTGCCATTGAGGAATACAAAGGTTTGGTCGTTAAAATACATAATTTGCTTGTATGTGGTGAAAACAGTAACTGAAGTTTGAAAACCTAAATAGGCATATACTTTACTTTGCGCACAATTTGTTGCCAATAATATGCTGTTTTTGGGGGTTTTCAAAAAAAACAGTTCATTTTTTACACAAAATGGCAAATTTCACCCATTTTTAGTATGTGGTTATCAGAATGTTAAAATTTAAATAGGTATTTCCCCTGCTTTTGATTTGAGTTGGATTACCTTTTTGGGGGGTAAAAGCGTGGAGGGTTTGCAAGGGTTGGTGTTTGGCAGCCCGCCAAAACAATACACCGATTTACCATTGCAAGGTTTAACCTTGTATGGTAAGGCTTTTCACACAGCAGCGCCTTGCGCCGGGAAAGTTTTTGCATATTTCCGGCACTGTACAGCGGGTTTGGGGCAGCAATTCCGGGCAAAAACTTGCAAAAACTGCTGTAGTAAAACAATAGGCAACCGCAAGTTTGCTAAAGCATACAGAGGTTAACGCGCCTCGCAGCCATAGTTTTTTATAGAAAATATGAGGTCGTCCACCTCTTTTGTATCTATGTTTTCAATTTCTGCTGCGGTTCGGGCTTCTAAAGCAACATTCAGGGCGGTTTCGCAGTTTTTGTCTGTTTTTCTCAACAGTCGGGCTTTTATCAGGTTTTTCCGGTAGTTGGCGCCATCAATTTTAATGGCTTGGTTAACCCATTCGAGGGCTTGTTTAAAAGAGCCGCTGTCGTTCATGTACAGGAAATATTTTTCGGCTAAAATTGTAAGCAGTTGCGGGTTGTCGGTGCCTTTATGCTTAACGTAGGAATTGGTTATGACGGCAAATTTGTCAAAGCTTTTGGTATTTTCGTAGTATTGTGCCTTAACAAAGTAAAGCAGGTCTTCTGTATGGGGCAGATTGGCGTTATGAATTACCATCATAATTTTTTGAAAAATTTTGTCGTCGCGCTGCTGAATGGCAATTCGCAGGCTGTTGTAGAGGGCAATGGTTAGTTTTTCGTTTAAAACTGCGCCATACTTGAGTTTATAGTGTTGAATGTCGGCAAGCAAATGATCAACGGCTTTGGTTTCTACGTTATCAAGAAAATCGTAGATAAATCCAATATTTTCGTCCGATTTCAATTCTTCATCGGATTGTGTTTGCAGGTATTGGTTTACCACGTCAGAACATGGTTGGTTAAAGGTTTTGAGCAAGTAAGCACATTCATACAGTTCTTGCGGCGATGCAAGTTCGTTATTTGCTTTCCGGTAGAGGGTTTCGAGTTTTTGCCGGTTAGCAACAGTTTTTTCCTGCAGGAGTATTACCTCTTTTGCATTGCTGATGAGGTCATCGGCGGATCTTACATTTTCTGTTTTTTTAATTAACTGTCCATTGGGTTCAAAGTAAAGGAGGGCTGCATTTTTACCAAGGTTCAGGATGTTGGCAATATTAAAATACTCTGTTCGGTCAACATTCAAACGGAAGTTAATGAAGTTTGCGTTATAGAGCCGGCCTACATCGGGATTTGGGTAAAGGCTTTGCTCTAATGTATTGCAGGGCGCACAACCGTTCCAGGTGGTATGCACAAAGGCAAATGATTGTTCATTCAGCACTCTTTCCATCAGTGTTTCAAAATTGCCTTCCTGCTGAAACGAAATACCGTTTTGCAGCGGCATGGATGCCGCCAAAAACAGCATAAGGGAAAAAGCGCATAAAAATAACAACCGCATAAGAGAAGTAGAGCAGTTATTCATATTGTAGAATTTAAAAGTTAGGTAATATTTCCCTGCCACTTAACCCGCACTTCGGGTTTTGGTTAAGTTAACACATATCCGGTATAATATCAAAAGGCGGGCCATAAATGATTGGTTGAGTTAGACCAAAAAACAAACCGGTTTAGGGGTTATTGTTGTGCATAGCTTTACGATATTGTTTACTTTCTATCTGGTCAATAAATTCACTGGCCTGCACATAATCAACCCCGCGCAATTTAGCTACATATATGGCGTTTTTGGCTGCCGACAGCGCTTTTGCGGTTTGTCCCAGTTTTAAAAGCAGCCCGGCATAGGTGAGGTTGTTGTAATATTCGTTTTCAATATGAATGGCTTTTTTAATCCACCGCGTAGCGGCTTTGAGCATTTTCTTGTTGCTTACATGCAGGGCAAATTTAGCACATACTTCGTTCAGCAGTGCGGGGTCAGAAACAGCGTTGTTGCTAAGAAAGTTATAGGTATATTTGGCATAGGTGTTCCAATCATTGGTGCCTTGGTAGTAAAGGCTTTTAATTTCAAATTCAAACTCGGCACGGTCGGGCAGGCTGGCTTTTTTAATCAGGTCGTCCACATGTTTAAAAAAATTGGGGTCGTTTTGTTTGGTGGCGGTAAGCACGCCGTTAAAGATGGCGGCTTTTACCTTGCTGTTAATTTCGGCGCTGCCATAGGTTTGTTTAAAATAATAGATGTCTTTTACCAGAAAGTCTATGGCAAGGTTATCGAGGGTTAGGGCAAAATCATAGATAAACTTGCGGTTTTCATCGGTTCGGGTTCTGTTTTCCTGTTTAATGAGGTACTCGTTTACCACTGCATTAATAGGTTCGTTAAACTTTTGCGCCAGATAGGCATATTCTTTAAGGAGTGTAGGGTACCTTATGCCTTTGCGGTACTGGTCTCTTACTTCGGCAAAACGGGCAGCATGGGGGTCGGCGTTTGCAAACTGGTAAACCGACCTGCTGCCGGCCAGGTTTTGCCCCAACACCAAAAATTCGGCAGGGGTTTTACAGCCGGTTACTTTTTGTAAAATGGTTTTCCCATCGGGAGAGAAATAAAGCAGGGCGGGCAGTTCGGTAACATTATAAAGCTGCTGGAAATAGTCATTGCTGCGGTCGCTCAGGTTTACCTTATAGTTAATAAAGTATTCGTTATAAAACCCGGCAACTGTTTTATGGCAAAAAACTTCTTTGTCCATTATTTTGCAGGGCGGGCAGTAATCGGCATATACATCTACAAAAATGAGTTTTTGCTCTTCCTGTGCTTTTGCAATGACATTAAACCATGTATCGGACTGAAAAAACCTGATGGTTTCACTTTGGGCTTGTGCGTTGTTTGTTGTGCCCGAAAACCAGGTTAATAAACAGAAAACAAAGGGTAGGGTGTAATGGTGCTTCATAAATAAATAGCATTCAAATCCGGCGTTAAAAAAACTTTCTGCCTGCACCGGTATGTGCTTCTGCTGTATTATATGGCAGGGCAGTTCTTATACTTATGTACCTGCTGCCGTTTTGGCTTTGGGGGCAGGGCTTTAAATGGTAAAAGTGCCCTTTACCTGTTCTTGCAAAGGGCACGAAAAAATACAGAAAAGCCGGCCTTATGTTTTATTGCTTAATCTTCGCTATCTCTGAAATCGGCCGGAATGGGCTTGCCTCTTCTCATGCACTCCTGCAATTTAAGGGTAGTGGCATAATCTGCCCCTTGCTGACGTGCCATTTCAATTGCCTTTTCGGTTTCTTTCATTGCTTTATCGGTTTTGCCGGTTTTATACAGCAATGCCGCATAGGTTTCACGGTATTTAAAGTTGGAAGGCTTTTGGGACATTGCTTCCTGCATCCATGTTTGGGCTTTTTGCAACATGTCGGGTTGGGTGGTATGCTGCATAAAATTCCAGGTTATATTATCCAGCAATTCGGGTTGTTGTTCTTTGCCGTTGCCAAGAAACGCAACAGCGGCGGTTGCATATTCGTCCCATTTTTCGGACATTTCAAAGTAGAGCATTTTCATGCTTATTTCGAAGGCGCCGGCATTGCTTAGGCCCGATAGTTTTATTTTTTCCGAAATTTGCTTTAAATCGGGAGCGCTGACTGTGTTGCCGGCATTGGCCAACGACACCACAAACTGCCTGATGGCTTTTTCAATGGTTTTGTCAACCTCGGCTTTGGTAAACTGGCTTACAAAAAAGTTGCGGTTTGTGGTAAGTATGGAGTAAGCCATGCTGTGCACATCGTCGGCAAAGTCTAAGATAAAGCGGCTGTTGGTGGGGTTTAAGTAGTTTTGCGGGCCAATTATGGTAAGGTAGTCATCTACTACCCCCTGATACAGTTCATTGTACTCACGCATTTTGTAAGCTAAGCCACGCAAGAAATCGGGCTGTTTATTGCCGTTGCGGTACTGTTGCAGGTAATCAAAAAATTCTTTGAAACTACCAGAAGCCGGTTCAAATTTTACCCTGCTTTCTTGCTGCTCGGCTTGCCCAAGCACTTTATTGGCAAGCACCATTAAATCTGCCGGGGTTTTAAACCCGTTGTCTTTAAGCAGTACATTGCCATCGGAGCTTAAGAAGAGGTAAACCGGGTATTGCGACATGTTAATGCCGGTCAATTCGTATTTACTGCGCAATTGCATGCCCTCTTCGCTCTGCAACTCCAACGAAATAGGGAAAAAACGGTCGTTCATAAGAGCTGCTACATCGGGCTGAATAAAAACCGTTTTTTTCATCCGGTTACACTCCGGCGTAAACCGGGTGTAAATGTATAAAAAAATGGGTTTGTTTATTTGCTTCAGTTCGGTGAGCGCTTTTTCAACGCTTATAGGATAGAAAGTTACCGATTCCTGTTCCTCTAAAGCCTCCTCCTCCACTGCGCTTTGGGCTTGCACAGCATTTTGCGGAAGAATACAGGTCAACACAAACAGTAAGGCAACTATTTTGCCAAAAAGTGGGTTAAAGTGGTTCATATAACGCATATTTGCAGGAGTGACAAAACTACTAAATACCAACTTCAGCAGGTCTTTCATTACTAAGACTTCATTAGCCGCTGCTGGTCACCGCCGTAAAAGCAAACTTGACTAATTTTTTTTGTCTTAAAGTTTGACGGCAAAAGAACAGCATGGTTTAAACCTTACACAGGCTAAACCCGACTTTTACAAAGAAATCCGAAATAAAACAAGACCTTTCTGCCAGTTTTCTGTTTTTAGTGTTTGGGTATGCAATAAATGCGTTGATAAGGGTTTGAGGTGCTAAGTTACAGCTAATTTCTCAACAAAACAATATTTCAATATTGACCTTGCACACAAGGTTATTTACATTGGATTTTACATTGTATTTTTTGTCAAAAATCGTGCCTATATTCGTTAATTATTAATTTGCAATCATGAAATATTATCTAATTGCCGGAGAAGCATCGGGCGATTTACACGGCGGCAATCTCATTAAGGCTTTGAAAAATGCCGATGTAAATGCCCAATTCAGGTGTTGGGGTGGCGAGCATATGCAGCAAGCATCTGGTAATGAGCTGGTTAAACATTATAAAGATACTGCTTTTATGGGACTGGTAGAAGTTTTGCGTCATTTGCGGGCAATTCTGAAAAACATTTCCTTTTGCAAAGCCGATATTGCCCAATTTAAGCCCGATGTGGTGATACTTATTGATTACCCCGGATTTAATCTTCGTATTGCAAAGTATGTGAGGAAGTTAGGCATAAAAGTATTTTATTACATATCGCCGCAGGTTTGGGCCTGGCATCAATCGAGGGTAAAGTTCATGAAAAAAAACATTGATGAGCTTTTTGTAATTTTACCTTTTGAACCTGCCTTTTTTTCCAAATTCGGGTGGACTGTTCTGTATTTTGGACACCCCTTACTAGATGAAATAGACAAAGAAAAAAAAATTTCCGACTCAATGGATACTATGCAAACTTTATTGCCCCGGTGGAGCAAACCGGTAATTGCCTTGTTGCCGGGCAGCCGCAGGCAAGAGGTAACACGCATTTTACCGCTTATGGTAAAAATGGCAGCTAAATTTACGCAATATCAGTTTGTAGTGGCAGGGGTTAACTCCTTGCCGCCCCAATTATATGAATCTGTTACGGCAGGTTCGGATGTGCAGGTGGTTTTCGGGCATACCCGCCACCTTTTGGGGCAGGCTACGGCTGCCCTGGTGGCATCGGGCACTGCCACCCTCGAAACGGCTTTGTATAATGTGCCGCAGGTGGTTTGCTACCGTGCCAACCCGCTTTCGGTAGCTATTGCCCGGCGGTTGGTAAAAGTGCCCTATATTTCACTGGTAAACCTTATTGCCCAAAAAGAAGTGGTAACCGAACTTATACAGCAAAACTTTACCGAAACCCGCCTGCAAAAAGCGCTTGCCGGTATTTTACCCAACGGCGCAGAAAGGCAAAAAATGCTTGAAGCCTACGGGCAACTGCGCACAAACCTTGGCAGCAGCGGCGTTTCAAACAAAGTGGCGCAGGCTATGGTTGCACTGCTTAAAGGGCAGCAACCCTAAAACAAGGTTGTTTGTTTCTGCTTTACCGGATATAACCCCAAAACCATGCAAGAAAAATTTACCAGCTTAACCTACCCGCTTTTTATGGCGCAATGCCTTAACCCCCAAGTGGTTTTGCTTGATGTGAGAACGGCAGCAGAGTTTAACGATTTTCATTTGCCCAACGCGGTAAATATTGACATAAAACAACCCGATTTTACCCATGAAATTGCCGAATTAGACCCGCAAAAAACCTACCTCGTATATTGCAGTTTAGGTAAAAGAAGCGCCAATGCCTGCCTGCTTATGCGCCAAATGGGGTTTAACAAGGTATTTAACCTTAAAGGAGGATTGCAATCCGCCCCCTGATTTTTTAATAAAACACCTGTTTGTGCCGTACCCCTGCCCCGTGAAAAGCATGGCAAGCACAAATAAAAAAGCAGGTGCATTTTACCTGTTTTTCATTCAGGAAAATGCACCTGCTTTTGGTTATCTTTGTTGTACGGCAAAAAAACCCCTTGCTTACAGCGCAATTTGCCGTTCTTCTACCATTTTGCGTATGTTTATGAGCGCATAACGCATACGACCCAAAGCAGTATTAATGCTTACATCGGTAATGGCCGCAATTTCCTTAAAACTCAAATCGGCATAGTGCCTTAAAATTACCACTTCGCGCTGTTCGGGCGGTAAACTGTCTATTAAACGGCGTACTTTACCGGCCGTTTCATCGCGCTCAATGCGGTCTTCGGCGCTCTCTTCTACAAATTTCAGCACCTTAAAAATATCTTGCCCGTCTGAGGTGGTAATGGTAGGTGCCCGTTTGGTTTTGCGGTAATGATCTACGCACAAATTGTAGGCAATGCGCAACACCCAAGGTAAAAACTTGCCCTCTTCGGAGTATTTACCCCGTTTCAGTGTTTCAATTACCTTTATAAAAGTGTCCTGAAAAATGTCTTCCGCAAGCACTTCGTCTTTTACAAACAGCAGTATGGAAGTGTAAATTTTGTCTTTGTACCTGCGTATCAGTTCGGCCAAAGCCTTGTCATCGCCTGATCTGTACATTCTGATCAGCACTCTGTCGCCAATTAAGTGCAATGTCATAATATGATATGTTTTTTTTAAGCACTACCGGTTAATAATCAGCCGGTTAATTAGCGTAGAGTTTTGCTCGATAGATGACGTTTTTGAGTGATAAAAAAATAAAACTGCCGTAACAGGTAACTTTTTTGGGGTTTACTAAACAAAGATAGGTTTTTTTTCCATTACCGCAAAATTTTTTCGTGTTTTTTCTTTAAAATTTAACACTTTCCCGCTTTTGCCAAACAAATCTAAATGTTTTTACCAAACGCTTCAAACCAAAATTAAATTAATATGGCTTTAAAGCAAAGCACTCCGGCACCTATATTCTTTAAAGGTAACCTGCCGCCCTTTTTTATCTGCCATTTATTGCGGCTAAACTCTTGTTTAGACCAATTTGTTTACCATTAGTTTAGCAAAAAACCGAACTTTGTGCAATTATTGCGGCTGCGTTGTTTTATTTACCGGCAAACCAACTGCCCACCGCCGCACCATACCTTAAAAACCACCAACAGCCTTTCATGAGCGCCTCACCTACTGCCCCTTCAGACAGCCTTAACCCCCGCCGGCACATTATTATTAAAGGCGCCCGGCTGCACAACCTCAAAAACGTAAGCGTGGCCATACCCCGGAACCGGTTTGTAGTGGTCACCGGCGTATCGGGTAGCGGTAAATCTTCGCTTACCATAGACACGCTGTATGCCGAAGGGCAACGCCGCTATGTAGAAAGTCTTTCCTCTTACGCCCGGCAGTTTCTTACCCGAATGAACAAACCCGATGTGGACTATATTAAAGGTATCTGCCCGGCCATTGCCGTTGAACAAAAGGTAATTACCCGTACCTCCCGCTCTACCGTTGGCACACTTACCGAAATTTACGACTACCTGCGCCTGCTCTATGCCCGCGCCGGCGTTACCTACTCACCCATATCGGGGCAACCGGTAAGGAAAGATGAAGTTTCTGATGTAACCGATTTCATTTTTTCCCTGCCCCCCGATACCAAAATTCAAATTCTGACCCCCCTGCACCTGCACGGGCAGGGTAAACAGGCGCTTAATAAAGAACTCGACCTGCTGCTGCAAAAAGGGTTTACCCGAATTCTGTACGGCAGCCAAATACTCAAAATTGAAGATTTTAACCCCAACGATGCCGATTTAAGCCTGCTGCCCGATATGCGGGTTCTTATTGACCGTATTGTGGTAAAACCCGATGACTACGACACCCGAACCCGCTGCGCCGACTCGGTAAACACCGCCTTTTTTGAAGGATTGGGGCAGTGTATAGTGGTGGTAAACAACCTGGAAACCCGCCACTTCTCTAACCGGTTTGAACTTGACGGGCTTACCTTTGAAGAACCCAATGCCCACTTTTTTAACTACAACAGTCCCTACGGTGCTTGTACCGCGTGCGAAGGTTTCGGGCAGGTAATTGGCATTGACGAAAACCTGGTTTTCCCCGATAAAAACCTGTCGGTTTATGAAGGTGCCATTGCCCCCTGGCGCACCGAAAAAATGAAGGCATGGAACGATGAACTTGTTTTGCACAGCCATAAATTCAACTTCCCCATTCACCGCGCCATTTCTGACCTTACCCCCGATGAGTACCAACTCCTATGGGCCGGAAACCAACACTTTGAAGGGCTTGATATGTTCTTTAAATTTCTGGAAGAACAAACCTATAAAATACACTACCGCGTTTTACTGGCAAAATACCGCGGCAAAACCACCTGCCGCCATTGCAAAGGTTCGCGCCTGAGACCCGATGCGCAATACGTAAAAATTGACGGCAAAGCCATTACCGAACTGGTAAACCTGCCCTTAGAGGAGGTAAAACACTTTTTTAACCACCTGCAACTTACCCCGCAGCAGGCGCAAATCAGCCGCCGAATTCTTACCGAAATTAACAACCGCTTAGAGGTAATGCTGCGCGTGGGGTTGGGTTACCTTACCCTTAACCGCGTTTCTTCTACCCTTTCGGGCGGCGAAACCCAGCGCATTAACCTTACCCGGTCGTTGGGCAGCAACCTCACCAACTCTATGTACATACTCGATGAACCCAGCATTGGCCTGCACCCCCGCGATACCGACCGCCTTATTGGCGTACTGAAACAACTGCGCAACATGGGCAATACAGTTATTATTGTAGAACACGACGAAGAATTTATTCGCGCCGCCGATTACCTTATAGACATGGGGCCTCTGGCCGGGCACCTGGGCGGCGAAGTTGTTTTTGCCGGACCGCCCAGCGAACTCCACAACTACCCCAACAGCCTTACCGCACAATATATACAAGGTACAAAAAAGGTAGAAATACCCCAAAACCGGCGCATACCCAACCGGTTTATTACCATAGAAAAAGCCCGCCACCACAACCTTAAAAACATCAGCGCCAACTTTCCGCTGCAATGTATAACGGTAGTAACCGGCGTAAGCGGTTCGGGCAAAACCACGCTGGTAAAAGAAATCCTCTACCCTGCCCTCAAACAGCAACTCAACCAGCCAACCGATGCACCGGGCAATTTCGGACAACTTGGCGGGCATACCGAAGATATTGCTCAAATAGAACTCATAGACCAAAACCCGTTGGGTAAATCATCGCGCTCAAACCCCGTTACCTACGTAAAAGCCTACGATGCCATACGCGACCTCTTTGCCGGCCTGCCCTTAGCTAAAATGCGGGGGTTTTTGCCCAAACATTTTTCGTTTAACGTAGAAGGCGGCCGCTGCGAAACCTGCCAGGGCGAAGGCGAAACCATTGTAGAAATGCAGTTTTTGGCCGATGTACACCTTACCTGCGAAGACTGCAACGGCAAGCGCTTTAAACCCGAAGTACTGGAAGTGCAGTACAACAACCACTCCATTTACGATGTGCTGGAAATGAGCGTTGACGAAGCGCTGCTGTTTTTTGCCAGCAACAAAGAAATTGCCGCCAAACTAAAACCCTTGGCCGATGTGGGGCTGGGCTATGTAAAACTGGGGCAATCTTCCAGCACCCTAAGCGGCGGCGAAGCGCAGCGGGTAAAACTGGCCTCCTACCTTACCAAAGGTAAAGCACAAGCGCCCATCTTGTTTATTTTTGACGAACCCTCTACCGGCCTGCACTTTAACGATATTAACAAACTGCTGCAATCTTTTAACTCGCTGGTTGAAAACGGCCATACCATAGTAGTGGTAGAACACAACCTTGATATTATTCAATGCGCCGACTGGATTATAGACCTTGGCCCCGAAGGCGGAAACGAAGGCGGGCACCTGCTCTACCAGGGGCCGCCGGCCGGCATAGTAACCATAACCAACTCCTACACCGCCCAATACCTTAAACAAAAAGCAGGGCGGTAATGGGGTTATATTCATCTATGCTTTGGGGTATCCGTTCGGCCAATGCTGTTGCTGTTAGGCACACCACCGCTGTGCGCTATGTTGTTACTTAGCGGGCAACTGATTAGGTGCTATCTGTAAATCCCGGCATTTTCGCTTGTTCCTTGCTGATTGGAAACATTGACCATAAAGAGCAAAAAACTTTGCGCAAAACTTTGCGTTCTTTTCGGTAAAATGAAAAGATTTTAGTTAAGAACATCACCAACAAAGGTATAACCTAAATAAGTACCGCTGTTCTTCTGCTGCTCTACCGATAAACGCATACGCGCTTCTGTCTGTCTTCTTTGTCTCTGTGCCATAAATTGTGTAATATTGTGCCCCGCAAAGGTAATTACACAAGCTCCCATCTAACAATATGTCCCCGGTAGGATGGATACGCTAAAGGCTGTAAAAACCCAACCTTTCGGCAGGTTTGGTGTACCATAAGGGTCTTAAACCTGCCGAAACGCACCTTGTTCTTTTAATGCAAAAAGAACCCGTCATTTTTAGTATCTTTGCGCAGACAAATTGCAACAACAATAGCAGCATGTATATTTGTGCCGGCTTGTTTTAATCCAATCGGTATTTATGCTCTTTAACCAAACCTTCAAAAGTATAAGGCGCGTGCGCGAAATAGTTCGCGTGCTGGTAAAATACGGGTTTGAAGATGTGGTAGCCAATACGGTGCTAATTAATTTTGTTCCGCAAAAACAACGGCTTAAGTGGGTTAGAGAAGAGCGGCCAATTTTTGATTTCAGCCGATGGGAACGCATACGCATGGTTTGCGAAGAACTGGGCGCTACCTTTATTAAACTGGCACAGGTACTCAGCAACCGCCCCGATGTTTTGCCCGAACCCCTTATTGTGGAACTGGAAAAACTGCAAAATGAAGTACCGCCGTTTGAATATGAAAAGGTAAAAGCAATAATTCAAAGCGAACTCGGACGGCCGCTTGAAGAAATTTTTGAGTACTTCAATGAAAAACCAATCGGGTCGGCTTCTATTGGGCAGGTTCACCGCGCCCGACTTAAAAACGGACACGAGGTGGTGGTAAAGGTGCAACGTCCCGAAGTTGCCCGCCTCATTGAAACCGACCTCAACATTATTAAGGTAGTGGTGGCAAGAGGCGAAAAATTCTTTGAAAAAAACGGCATTATTAACCTCATGGACGTTGTAGAGGCCTTTGAACGCAGTATGCAAAAAGAACTCGACTACAACAACGAAGCCCGGAACATTCAAATGTTCAGGGCAACTTTTAAAAAGCAAAAGAAGTTTTTTGCACCCGCCGCCTACCGCGAATACAGCAGCCGCCGCGTTTTGGTGCTCGAATACGTAAAAGGCTGCAAAATTACCGATGTGGCACAGCTTCGGGCCTGGAACCTCGACCCCGCCAAAATAGCCGAAACCGGTATTGACATTTACCTGACCCAAATCTTCGAATTTGGCATTTTCCATGCCGACCCCCACCCGGGCAACGTGTTGGTGCGCGAAGACGGGGTTATTTGCCTCATTGATTTTGGAATGGTTGGTAAATTAAGCCCAAAAGATAAATTTGCCTTTGCCGGCATTTTTGTAGGCATGGCTCAGCAAAATCCCAAAATGACCGCCGATAGCCTGCGCGCCTTAGCCATTGACGACAATATTACCGATATGCGCGCCCTGGAATATGAACTGGGCGAACTGATTGAAGATTTTGCCACCCTTGATGTAGGGGAATCAAACATGGCCGAATTTTCCGACCGGCTTCAGCAGGTTATTTATGCCCACCGCATAAGGCTGCCCGGCGGCGTTTTTATTATTCTTCGGGCTTTGGCTATCCTCGAAGGCATCGGAAAACTTATTCACCCCAATTTTAACACGGCAGCTTTTATTGAACCCTATGGACGAAAACTGCTGCTCGATAAATATTCGCCGCAAAACCTGGGCACCGAGGCTTTTTCGCTCGTTTCTAAGTTGTTTAACTTTTTGCACGTTTTTCCAAATGAAGTGCGCGACATACTCATACGCACCCGAAAAGGAAAACTGGTAATTCAGGTTGAACACAAAGGCTACGAACAGGCACTCAACCGCCTCGACAGAACCATAAACCGCCTTATACTTACGCTTATTATTGTGGCGCTGCTTATTTCGTCTTCCATAAGCCTTACCATTCTTACCGGCTCCAACATTCAGGCACTTATTACCCAAAGCGGTATTCCGTACCTTAGCGTAATAGGGTTTATTACTGCCGGCGCTTTGGGACTGCTGCTCATGTATGCCGTTTTGCGCAGCCGCGCACCGCGCAACTAACCATACCGCTACCTTGTTGCAAAGGAACTTTTTGCCCTTGCTTCGGGTTAATTATAGCAGTTCCATCATTTCAAGTTCCGGTAATTATGAAAAAAATCGTTTTTATTGTTGTGGTCGTTATTTTGCTCATTATTGGGCTTAAACTTTTAAGGGGGCTGTTTTATCTTGCCATTATACTGCTGGTTGCCGGTTTTTTGTATAACCAATTTAAAGACAAACTGCCCCAAAACAAGCCCGGCTCCGGAACCATAAAAATTGACTGATTGCTGCCTTTACACCCATACTCAAAACAAAACCTTGCCACTCAGCCCTTGTTCGCTAAACCGTTGCAGGGCTTTGCGCAAAATTCCGGCGGTTTCTTCTACTGCCATTGTGTTGGCTGCCGCCCATGCCCCCATTTCTGATGATGCATACCATTTTACCTTGTGTTTTTCCCGCAAGGGGGGGTAAAATTCTATGTGAAAGCGGTACCATTGCTCGCAATCTTCGTATTCGGGGCTGTTTACCGGCGTTTGGTGTATGCACATCATATAAGGAAAGGGGCGGTCAAAAACACGGTCAAAAGCGCCGGTTATTTGCTTTAACATCTGTGCCAGGCCTTGCTGCATTTGTACCGAAAAACCGGTAAAACTACCCACTTGCTCTTTGCATACTATAAAAACCCCAAAGGGGTAATCGGTAAAATAGGGCAGATAAGCCACAAAATGTTCGTTTTCGGCAATTATGCGGCGGCCGTCTTGCAGTTCAAAACGGTTCATGGCTTCAAACAGTGGTATGCCATGCTGTTGGTAATAAGCTTTGCAACTGTCTAATTCGGTTTTAATCTTCAAGGGAACAAACGGATAGGCATATAATTGTCCGTGCGGATGATGCATGGTAACCCCTACTTCCTCTCCCCTGTTTTCAAAAGGAAAAATATATTTAACCCGATGGTCGGCGCTCAACACTTCCTGCCTTTCTTTCCAAACCGAAACTAATTTTTCAATATGCGGCACCGGCAACTCGTTTAAACTTGCCGCATGATTGGGCGAATATAGTATAACTTCGCAATGTCCGTAAGCGGCCGCCTCATGATATACATTACCCGATGCTGCTGCTATTTGTTCATCGGCCACATCGGGCAAAATGCTCAATGCCGGAAAATCATTGGCATATACATACACCTCATAATCATCGGGCACTTTTCCGCTTCCCGGGCAAAACGGGCAATAATCTTTGGGTAAATGCGGGCGGCTTTGCCGGTTGGCAGCTACCATTGTATAGGTACGCAACAGGGGGTTCCAGCGCAGGTGTGGCATAAACAGTTTTTTCGGGCAAATTTAGGCAACTTCGGTTCATCATCCATGCTTTGCTCAGCTTATCGGGCATAAACATAAAATTTTCAACCGGTTGCAAACCTTATCTAAACAAACTGCCCCTGCACTTTATGCGTACAGGGGCAGTTTCACTAACCAACTAAACGCCGGCTTATCTTACCACCATTACCCTTAGTTGCTCTTGTTTGCCGCTTTCGGTTCGCAACACCGCATAATACGTGCCCGATGGTAAATCGTTCATATCAAACATAAATTCGTAGAACGACTCTTCTTGGGCAATATCGTCAAACAATACAGCAACCTCCTTGCCGTCAACGGCATAAACAACCAGTTTCATGTGCTCATTTACATGACTTGTAAACGACAAGGTTGTTTGTCCGCCGGTAGGATTGGGCGAAGCAGTTAAGTTTTCAACTGCTTTCTCGCCGGTTTTAAACCCTCTTGATGTATTGGGAACATAGAAAAACTGGGTAATGCTATTGCCGCCGCAATCAGTTACGGTTACCACATACCAGCCTTGGCTCAAACCACTATATGTATGCGAAGAACCGGTTGAAGCCATGGTTCCCGTAGCCGGACTCCAGGCGTAGTTATATGCTGCTCCGGGAGGCGGGCACGGCACACCACCTGTTACAAATAAGGTTATAGAGCCATTCCCGACTGTAGTGAGGCTGCTGTTTTGCGTAATGCTGTAACTGGTAATTACAATGGATGTACCACATACGCTAATGCCAACCGTAGTATTGGCCACAGCAGAACACCCTGCCGAGTTGGTTACCGTTACCGTATAAATGCCAGCATTGGCAGTAGTAACAGTGCCTATTACCGGGTTTTGGACGGAAGAAACAAACCCGTTGGGGCCGCTCCATGAATAATTGGTTCCGCCCGATGCCGATAATGTTAACGAAGCACCTGCACATAACGGCCCGTTATTGGAAGCCGTGGCAACAGGTACAGCATTTACCGTAACGGTTTTACTTGCCGTTGCCGTACAACCCGATGCGTTGGTGACCGTTACCGTATATGCGCCGGTCATGGCCGTGGTTGCTGCCGGTATGCTAATGCTTGTACCGCTGCTGCTAAACCCGCCCGGGCCGTTCCACAAATACGATGTTCCGCCACTTGCACTCAAGTTGATGGTGCCTCCTGCGCACAAACTGCTCACACCGCTGATACCGGCCGATGGTGATGTGTTAACCGTAACCGAAGTAGCTGCCACTGCACTGCAACCCGAAATATTGGTTACCGTTACCGTGTAAGTACCCGACATAGATGTGGTTGCATTTGGCCTTACCGGATTCTGAACAGTAGAATTAAACAACGAAGGACCTGACCATGAATAAGATGAACCGCCCGATGCCGTAAGGTTTATGGCATTGCCCGAACAAACAGGACTGTTACTGCCCGCCGTAGCTACAGGTGCAGCATTAACTGTTACTGCCTGACTGGCCGTTGCCGTACAACCCGATGCGTTGGTTACCGTTACTGTATATATACCCGTTGCTGCTACCGTTGCCCCAACCACCGCAACACTCGAACCGCCGCTGCTAAACCCGTTCGGGCCACTCCAAACATACGTTGTGCCGCCGGTAGCCGAAAGGGTTATGGTTTTTCCGGCACATATTGTTGTAGTTCCGCTGATGCTGGGTGTAGGTGCGGCATTAATTGTTACGGTTCGGACTGCCGTTGCCGTACATCCGCCGGAGCCGGTTACCGTTACCGTATAAGTTCCTGCCATGGCCGAAGTTGCGGGCGAAAGCGTAATACTCGCGCCCGAAGCGGTAAAGCCCGATGGGCCGCTCCAGGCATAAGAAACACCACCCGATGCTGTAAGGTTAACAATACCACCTGCACATACCGATGAAGTGCCGGTTACACTTGCCGCAGGCGAAGTAACTACCGATACCGTTGTGTAAGCGCTTGCCGTACAGCCCGATGAGTTGGTTACCGTTACAATGTAATTGCCGGCCATTGCCAAAGTAGCGCCGGTTCTTATCGGGTTTTGAGTGTTGTTGAAATACCCGTTCGGGCCGGTCCAAGTATATGATACTCCCCCGCTTGCACTAAGGTTAATGGTGCCTCCAATGCACACAGGGCCATTATTGCCGGCCGTAGCTGTCGGAACGGGGTTAACCACAACGTTTACACTGGTGGTGGCTGTACACCCGCTGCTGTTGGTAACGGTTACTGTATAAATACCACCCATTGCAGCTGCTGCATTGGTTCTTACTATGTTTTGTTGCAGAGAACTAAAACCACCGGGGCCGCTCCATTGGTAAGAAACGCCACCGCTTGCAGTAAGGTTAATGGTATTGCCGGCACATACACTGGTTGCCCCGGTTATTCCTGCCACAGGAAGGCTGTTCACTACAACTGTGGTACTCAAAGCCGCCGTACAACCCGAAGTGCTGGTAACCGTTACAGAATAAGTGCCGCCCATGGCCAAAGTAGCGCCGGTTCTTACTGGGTTCTGCAGTGTTGAACTAAAACCACCCGGGCCAATCCATTGGTAAGAGCCGCCGCCGCTTGAAGTAAGGTTTATGGTACCACCCACACATACCGGGCTGTTGCTGCCAATGGTAGCAGGTGTGGTTGATGTAACCGTTACCGTAGCATTACATATAGCAGTATTTCCGCTGCCGTCGCTTACTGTAAGCGTTACGGTGTTGTTACCAACATTGGCACATGAAAACAGACTGGGTAATACAGTCATGCTGGTAATACCGCAATTATCGGTGCTGTTATTGTTTATCTGCGCTGCCGTAATACCGGCTGTTCCTCCGGCAATAGCAACGGTTATGTTTTGGCAATTTGCTGTCGGCGCTATATTATCATAAACTGTTACAGTAGCATTACAAGAAGAGGTATTCGTACTGAAATCGGTTACTGTCAGCGTAACAGTATTGTTGCCAATGTTAGCGCAATTGAACGTATTGGGTTGTACACTCATGCCCGATATTCCGCAGTTATCGCTGCTGTTGTTATTTACCTGCGAAGCGGTAATACTGGCAGTTCCCAGGGCATTTAAATATACAAAGGTGCTTTTGCAGGCTGCGGTTGGTGCAACCGGGTCTTGTACCAATACTGTTGCCAAACAACTGGATAAATTTCCATTTGTATCGCTTACGGTTAAGGTTACCGTATTGTTACCAATATTTGTGCACGTAAACGAATTGGGACTTACCGATAAACTAACACTGCCGCTACAATTATCGGTACTGCCGTTGTTAACCTGTGCTGCCGTTACCGATGCAGTGCCGGCCGGGTTTAGCTGTGCAATAACCGGCATTGTTTGGCATAGTGCTGTTGGCGCTGTTGTTTCGGTTACGGTAACACTGGCAGAACAGAACGCGCTGTTTCCACTTGCGTCGGTTACGGTTAGTACTACCGTTTGCGTTCCAATATCGGCACAGGTAAATATATTCTTACTCAACAACATGGTTGCAATACTACAATTATCACTGCTGCCATTGTTCACCTGCAACGGATCTACCGTTACCGAACCACCCACGCCTATCGGAACTGAAATATTCTGACAAACTGCAACAGGCGGTATATTGTCTTTTACCGTAATTGTACTGCTACAGGTAGCTACATTCCCGCTTAAATCAGTAACCGAAAGCGTTACAACCGGATTGCCAACATTGGCACAGGTAAAGTTCAGGGGGCTTGCCGTTACCGAAGCAATACCGCAGTTGTCAGAACTTCCGTTATTAACTGCTGCAACAGTAATACTGCCGGTTCCGCTGCTGTTGAGCAATACCACTATTCCGCTCTGGCAAAGTGCGGTGGGAGGTGTAACATCTTGCACCACTACCAATGCTGCACAACTGGCACTATGTCCGTTTACATCTGTAACCGTTAAAGTTACGGTATTACCCCCCACATTGGCGCAGGTAAAACTATTGGGCAATGCCGTCATGCTTTGTATGGCACAGTTATCCGAACTGCCGTTGTTTACCTGTGAAGCGGTAATACTCGCTAAGCCCGATGTATTAAGTTGCACCGTTGCATTCTGGCATATAGCATTGGGTGCAACATTATCCTGTACCGTCACGGATGCCGAGCAAGTCGAGGCATTGCCGTTTACATCCGTTACCGTTAAGGTTACCGTA
>MTCR01000102.1 GCA_002212725.1 Sphingobacteriales bacterium TSM_CSM
CAACACCTGGTATTTGTTTCAGCCTTCCGCCACCGGCGAGTATGGCATTACCACCTGCACCGCCGCCTGCAATACCGCCGTTTGGGTATATGACTACTGCGAAGGACTTGATTGGGACGATACCCAGGAAGGCGCTATTGGTTACGAAAATGATGGTTGTCCCAACGGAACCGGACAAAACGCCATTTTATACCTGAACCTGCAAGCCGGAAATACTTACTACATTCGTATTGGCGATGACGGAACCGCTTGCGAGGGAATTCCCATTGCATGGAGTGTGTTATACATCGGGCCTATTACCGGCTGTATGGACCCCACCGCCTGCAATTTTGAACCTATGGCAACCGTACATGTGCCTTCGGAATGTCTGTATTCGCCCAACCCAAATTGCCCGGCAGGGCCCGATTTGATTGTGGTACAAAGCGAAATTGTAAGTTCTATGTACACCCAAAACAAAAGTAATACCAGCAATTGCTACGTAAACGAAGGCTGTATGGCCGGCTACGGAACCCGCCGCATTTTGCGCTTTACCACACATATTAAAAACATAGGTAACCAGGATTATTACATTGGCTCGCCTCCGGCATCGCAAACGGCGCAAGACCCACAATGGGAATGGGATAACTGCCACCAACACTGGCACTATGAAGGTTATGCCGAATACGTATTATACGATGTAAACGGCGTAGAACTGCCCGTAGGTTTTAAAAACGGCTTTTGTGTGTTGGATTTGGAATGCTCGGGCGGCGGAACGGCTAAGTTTAGTTGCAGCAACCAGGGCATTACCGCCGGCTGCGGCGATATATACAGCCATAGCCTCAACTGCCAATGGATTGATATTACCAGTGTTCCATCGGGCATTTACACCTTGGTTGTAAGGGTAAACTGGGACCATTCGCCCGATAAATTGGGGCGCCATGAACTGAATTACAGCAACAACTGGGCGCAGGTGTGCATACAAATTACTCAGGGCGCCAGCAGCGCATCGGTAAGTGTGGTAAGCGGTTGTACCCCTTATACCGATTGTTTGGGCGAAATTTACGGCGCAGCCCAGCCCGATTGCAGCGGCATTTGCAACGGCCCCTACAAAGTGGGCGACACCAACCTGAACTATCAGTACGACGACCTGGACCCCGAAGGCTACCTGAACGGCATTATTGACGGAACTTTGGAGTACGGAACCTGCAAAGATGCCAATCAGGATAACCTCCTGAGCATTACCGATGCCATATTGGTAAACGCCTGTGTGCGCGAATTAGACGAACTGCCGCACCCGGGAGCCGAATGGCGCGATTTTTGCGACCTGGCCACCTTCAATATTGTGAACACCAACGATACGGCATGGTTTAGCTTAGGCGCTGCCAATGCCGGCGAACAATATGTAGATATTTACCTCAAAAACCCGCTTACCCATGTTTTGGGCTACCAGTTGCAAATGAGCGGCGCACAGTTTAGCAACGCCCAAAACCTGGTGCCCGATGCCGGCTATGAAATAGATGTACGCCATAACGAAGCCGGGTTAATCATCGGGTTTTCGCCCAATGAAAGCATTATTCCGCGGTATCTTGTGCCAACACCTGTTTTGCGCGTGTATTACAGCCAGGTTACCGGTTCCGAAATTTGCCTCGAATCTGTAATGACTGCCGTAAACAACAACTATGAAGAGGTGGTAGGTATTGTAACCGATAACTGCCGCACACCCTACCATACCATACAGGTAAAACTGTGGTTGCAGGGTGCTTACAATGCCGCCTTAAATATGATGCAAACCACTTTGAGCGCCAACGGATGGCTGCCTGCCGCACAACCCTTTAATACTGCGCCATGGAATTATAACGGAACCGAAACCGTTGGCAGCCCCGCCAACATAATGCCCGATATTACCGATTGGGTATTGATTGAGCTAAGACATGCCACCAACCCCGCCGTTATTGCCGAGCAACGCGCCGCTTTTGTGCGCAACGACGGCTATTTGGTTGATGTAAACGGCAATGAAGGGGTAAACATTACCCAAGCAGACCCCAACCAGAACTACCTGCTTGTTGTAAGGGCGCGTAATCACATGGCTGTAGTGAGCAATGTCTTTTTTACCCCCGCCAACCAGCCACTTATTGATTTAACCCAGCCAGCCAACCTGTTTTTGGGCAATTTTACCTTGGCAGAAATTGACACCGATAGCAACGGGCAACCTGTTTTCGGGTTATTGAGCGGCGATTATAATGCCGATGGTATTATTTCGGTAGCCGATTTTAACCGCTACATCAGCCAACCCTCGCAAATTAACGGCTACTACTTTACCGACAGCAACTTAGACGGGCAGGTTTCGATACAGGATTTTAACTACTTTGCCGCCAATGTTGGTAAAATAGGAATGACAATGATAAGGTATTGAAAAAAGCACGGGATAGAGAGTTATTAGTGATATAGGGTGGAGGTGAACCGGAAAGTTGGGCTATTTATTACGTAGCCATGCTTCCAGTTCATCTCCATTTTCTATCAGCCGGTTATCTCCTGTTGTTTTTCCGGGCACTATTTCACAATAACTGGCAGCACGTTGGTATTTATCCTTACATTTAGCCACTTCCTCTTTATTAAACCACATTTCGAGGTAAATGCCCCATTCTTGGTTCCAATAACAAGCAAACTTATTGTCATAAATTGCAAAATCAAGATCTTTGTTGGGGTTGACGAACTGCTTGCTAAATCCGTTGTCAACCAATATTCGTATTTTAATACCCAAATCAGCAATGTGTTTTCGCAAAGCCATTTGGTGTTTTTCAGAATAAATAATCTGCTCGCGCTCACTAATAACAAAAATGCGCTCTACCTTAACGCCGCGATTTACCATTCTTTGATTGGCGGTAAGCCAATGGCTTGCCGCCGGAGTACTCCAATAGTGCAAATCTTTGTAACTAATGGCTAAATACTCTTGCAATATAAACTTTTCGGCAATCACTTTGTATAGATCATACATGGGTTTGCCTGTTATAAACACCTGTTTATTTTGCGCCATTTTATCAAGCATTTCCAACTGCTCGCTATGAACAAAATTCATAGCTTCAAGGAATGCGTTATTCCTATTATTCGTTTTATTACTCTCGGATTTGCTATTTGAATACACATCTATCAGCACCAACTTTTCCAATAATTTCAAAAGTCCTTCTGCTGCATTTTCGTTTAATTGGTCTAAAAGGGCAATTATTTTGGATTTGTTGTTGCCAAACCAAAGGTTTTCTGCCCCTGTAGCATCTAAACCTACGGCATACCTGCAAAGCGCATCTATAAATTTGCTGTTAGCCTCTATATTGTCCGGTTCATTTTGCCTCTCTTTTTTTAATAAGGTATTATACTTCTTTTGTAGTGTTTCAGGGTTTATTGTTTTTTCTTGCACATTTTTTGATATATCGGCAGCCAGGTCTTCAAAAAACAGACTTCTGGAAATACCATCTTTTAAAATGGCATTTCCGTTTCTGCCTGTTTCAACACTTTTTTCAACTTGTGCAACATCAAACTTTAAAAAAACTTTATTTATTAATTTTCTGAAGAAGGGAATGGAGTAATTGGGCATATTTGATAAAATTTGAAACAGGGGGAGTTGATAATATTATTACAAGCAATTTATGGTATTGTGCAGGCTTTTCAAAACAGCATATTCCTGCATTTTTACCGTTCGGTTTTGCAAATTTCTGCAAATTTGCTTAAAAAAACACCAAATATCATACAATTAAGGTGGCAAATAGAGTGAAAAAAGCGTAAATAAGTTGTTTTTCTTCTCAGGTGATTTGTATAGCATGCCTTAATTTTGTAAACAAGATGATGGCAACGCAACGGCGCAGACACAAACCATCCTTATTTCGTAATCAGAAGCAAATTAATGGTTAATTGGGTAACACTTCATTGGAAAATACAGTCTTTCTTATCAGTTCATCCTTAAAACCACTTAACATGAAAAACTTACAACTTTTAATTGGAGCAACCGGAGTTACCGTAACCATGTTTCGTTTTCATGGCTATGTGCTTATTGGTAATGAACGTTTTGTTGCCCGCTCTTACGTGTTAATTGAAGAAGGTACAAAGGTGTTTGTACATAAGGTAGAGTTAAATCAACTCATAATTGCCCCGCTAAATTAACCGCTGCCGTTTAGGGTAAATTGTGGCTGTAACCGGTATTTCACAGCAGAAAAAACTTGTAAACAAAAAATGCCGGCTGTAACCATTATACAGCCGGCACTACAATAATACGTATGAAAAAGACCTTATGTTATACTTATGTTTTTGGGTTAACTTATAAGCGTAAGCAGTAACAGCGGGTAGGGTAGGGCGGATTTATTGCCCTTTTACCCTGCTGCGTTCATCATCTGTGGCGGTGCTGCGGCGGCGGGCGTTTTGCACCTGGCTGTTGCCAAATTTGCAGGTATAGGTAAGGGTTGCCACGCGGGTTTCGTTTTTAAAATTACCGTTCAGACGCAGATTGTTGTCGTTAATGGTAATGCGGTCAATATTGGTGTTAAACACATCGGTAAGGCTGAATTTAAGGTTAGAACCATTGCCGAAGGATTTGCTGATACCCAAATCGGCCGAATAATTGCTTTTTACGTGGTAAATACCCCAAATAAGCGGCGAGTGGTACTCGGCAGCCACTTCTACCGAAAAGTTTTTAGGCAGCGTAATGTTATTGGCAAGGTAAATCATGCCCGTAAACTGGCTGTTGTTGATGGTTTGGTTGAGGTAAACCGACTGGTAACGGCTGTAAAAACCGTTGAGGCTGAGTTGTGCGTTCCACCATTTGGTAACGGGTATGGGGGCGCTAACGGTAACCGATGCGTTGTCGAAATGGTCGAAATTGGAAGGTATCTGGTAGGCGTTACGGGTGGTATCGCTTTGTACTATCATATCGCCAAGTGCATCGGTGGTTCTGCTGTAACTTACCGAGGTGTTAATCATATCGGCATAGGTGTGCGAAAGGGAAACGGAGTGGGTAAACTGCGGTTTAAGAAAAGGGTTTCCGCGCCCCGATGTAAACTGGTCAATATAAACCGTAAAAGGGTTTAAATCGGTATAACCCGGGCGGTCTATGCGGCGGCTGTAGGCAAATGCCAGTTGGTTTTTATCATTAAGGGTATAGCTTACGTTTGCGCTTGGAAACAACGAGAGGTAGTTTTGGCGCTCGGTGCGGTTAAGCGTAACAGAATTACCGCGGTTGTTGGTTTGCTCTGCCCTTAGACCGGCCTGTATTGCCCATTTACCCACTTGCTGACTGTAGTTTACATAGGCGGCGTTAATGTTTTCTGTAAACCGGAAGTCGTTGTTTTTACCGGCATCGGGCAGCCAAATGCCGTTTTCGGCCTGGGTTTCAAAGAAAATACCGTTGTCAATCCACACATAGCTGCTTTTTACGCCTGTTTCCAGCATGGCTTTGTTTTTAAGCGGGCGCGAGTAATCTGCTTTGGCAGCGGCAATGTTTACATTGGAATTGTTGTTGCTCCTGAGCAGGTAAGGCGGTAACACCTCTTGTTCCATGTTAAGGTAGCGGTTGTTGAGGTGGCTGTTTTCTGTTATGCGGTAGGCGGCATAGTCTAAATCCACGTTCAGGGCGCTGCCATCGGGGTTGAGCTGGTGCTTAAGGTTAAGGTTGTAGGTGGTATTTTTCCAGTTGTTGCGTATATCGGTATTGGCTTTTACATCGGTATAACCCTCTTTGTTAAAGCCGTCCAGGGCAATATGGTTGTCAATATCTGTATTGGCAAGGTCAAACTGCCCGTTAAACAACACGCCTACGGTGGTTTTGGGTGTTACAAACCAATCGGCGCCGGTTTTAAGGGTATGGGTTTGGTTGTGGTACAGCTGGTAAAAATTCTGGTCAAACACTAAGCTGTCGCCGGGCAACTCCACAAACCGGCGGAAATAGTTGTCGTTTCCGCGTTTGCGGTCGGTATAACCATAATTGCCAAAGAGGTTTACTTTTTCGTTGCGGTAGTTCAGGTTAAGGTTAGTTCCAAAAACGGGGTTCCAGCCGTAGCCGGCGTTGGCGCTTGCCGAGCCGTTAATGCCGGTATTTTTGTTCTTTTTAAGCCGTATGTTAATAATGCCGGCATTACCTGCCGCATCGTATTTTGCCGATGGGTTGGCAATAATTTCTACGCGGTCTATGGTGTTGGCAGGTAAAGATTGCAGCATAACGCCCAATTGTTCGTGGGTGAGTTGGGTAGGTTTGTCATCAACCATAACCAAAACCCCTTGTTTCCCTTTCAGGCTAATTTCCTGCTGTTGGTTTACCGTAACCCCCGGCGAGCGCCGCAGCACATCTAATGCCGAACCGCTTTGAGCTATGGCGCTGCTTTCTACGTTTACCACCATTTTATCGGCCTGCATTTCTACCAACGGTTTTTTATAAGTAACCGTAACCTCCTGTAAACCAACTGTTTCGGGTTGCATTTGCAAGGTTGGCAATACTATGTGTCCGTTTTCGGTGCTTTGGTTTACACTAAAGGCAGCCGAGTGCAGTTTGCTGTAACCTAAGTAAGAGCCTTCTACATAGTACGTTCCGTTTAATACGGCATCAAATTCAAAATTGCCGTCTGCATCGGCAAGCGCCCCTTTGGTAAACACCGAATCGGGCAACGAATACAATACCGCCGTGCCAAAACTCATCGGCTCGTTTTTCTCGTTTACTAATTTTCCCTGTACATAAACCGAAATTGCCTGCTCTTGGGCAAACAAGGCATTTACCGATAAAATGCCCAACAAAATACCTAACAATAAAATAACCATAGCGAGTAAGTGTTTGTGTTTTACAATTTTTTGCGTTTAACAAGAGACAAAGTACCTTATGCTAAAAGTATCTGTGTTTCACTTGCTACTATGTAACGCAAGGTACTTTAGTAAAGTTCAACCCGCGCCATTTTTTTTAAAATTTTTTTTCCTTTTTTTTACGGCAGTGGGCAGCGGCGGCAGTTTTGGCTTCGGGCAGCGCTGGTATATCGTACAAAGGAGGGTAAAAGTTACAGCATCAATCACAAAGTGAAACATTGGGTAAAAAACCGCCGGCAACTGAATTTATATCAAAATAAAAGAGGCGCTTTTAAAATAAAATAACTATATTGCACACAGAAAACCATGAACAAACCGTATGAGCAGCAACGGGGTTCTTAAACTCTTTATAGCTTATGCCGGCCAAGATGCGGCATATTGCCACCAACTGCGGCAACATTTGGCTGCATTGGAGCGCATGGAGCAGGTTCAGATTTGGTACGATGGCGAAATAGTAGCCGGTCAAGATTGGGAAACCGAACTGCTGAACCACCTGCAAACTGCCGATATTATACTGCTGTTGGTAAGCCCCGATTTTATTGCTTCCGATTTTTGCTATGAAACCCTGTTTCCCATAGCAATAAAAATGCACAAAAGCCAAACAGCAACGGTGGTACCTGTTATTATAAGGCAGTGCATTTGGGAAGAAACCCTGTTGGGGAAAATGAAACCGCTTCCCAAAAACGGGGTTCCGCCAACCAACCCGGCCATTTGGAGCAGCCCCGATGACGGATACGCCCATATAGCCCACGAATTGAGTTTAATGGTAAACGCCGAACTGCAAAAACGCGGTCTGCTGCCCCAAGAAGAAGGATCCGTTACCCGGCCTATAAATAAATTTAAACAAGGTAAAGTGTTGTATCTGGTGCCCGAACAAATGCAGGTACTCAAAAAACACATTTGCCTCATACGCATAGCTCCCGAAGACATAAACCCCGAACTCCTGAAAGAACGGCTTAAAAATGCAACCGATGCGGTTATAGAAAGCATACGCATTGACAGCATTATGAAAGCCGAAATCATTGACGACACCAACGGCGAAGCGTTTGAAATTGACCGCATTGGTGAACTGGAACAACCTATAGAAGAAGATAATTATACCGAATGGCGGTACCATGTTACCCCGCACAAAGAAGGAGTTTATAACCTTTGCATAAAAGTATCTATACTGGTTAAGGTTGCCGAGCTAAGCAAGTTTGTATATAAAGATGTGGTGGTTTTAGACCGCACCATTCAGGTAACCACCTACACCATAGAACCGCAGGCTACAGATTGGAGAGTGGCCAATGAAGTACTGCCCATACAGGAAGCAACCGATTTTAATATAACCGAAGTTAAAAACGAAAATGAACCCACCGGCAACAACCGCCGCCTGCTTGCCCGAATGCTGACGGCTATTTTGGCAGCTGTGTTTTTTGTGCCCATTTTATCTTGGGCGTTTCTGGCAGAGTGGGTAACGCCGCTATACCTGAAACTTGCCTACGACGACCACCGTACCCTGCAAGATGACCGTATTGCCGTAAAAAAGAACGGCAAGTGGGGCTTTGTAAACAAATGGGGCATTGAAAGCACACCAACTATTTACGACGAGGCATACAATTTTACCAACGGCATTGCCATGGTAAAACAAAACGGAAAAGAGGTGAAACTTGGGCGCGATACCACACAAAGCCTCTTGCAAAGAATGTGGAACCCTATAGATTTTGTTATACCCGATAACCTTTGCGCCAACATCAACTGCGGCGCACACGGCACCTGCAACCCGCAAACGGGTAAGTGCAATTGCAAAGACGGCTACACTGGCGACAGATGCCAAACCCCGCCGCCAAAACCCGACAACCTCTGCAAAAACATCAACTGCGGCGCACACGGCACCTGCAACCCGCAAACGGGTAAGTGCAATTGCAAAGACGGCTACACCGGCGACAGATGCCAAACCCCGCCGCCAAAACCCGACAACCTCTGCAAAAACATCAACTGCGGCGTACACGGCACCTGCAACCCGCAAACGGGTAAGTGCAATTGCAAAGACGGCTACACCGGCGACAGATGCCAAACCCCGCCGCCAAAACCCGACAACCCCTGCAGCAGTATTAACTGCGGTGCACACGGCACCTGCAATCCGCAAACGGGTAAGTGCAATTGCAAAGACGGCTACACCGGCGACAGATGCCAAACCCCGCCCCAACCGCCCGATGTTTGTGCAGAGTTGCGTTGTAACCCCGTAGGTACAGCATCATGCGATGCCGTAAAACGCAAATGTATTTGCAAACCCGGTTACGAGGGGGCACGATGCCAAATTAAAACAGACCCTTGCAGTAATGTGCGTTGCCCGGTAGGAAAGAACTGTGTTAATGGTCAATGCGTATGCCCCGAAGGATTTACCGGAAAAAATTGCAGAACCCCCGTTAAATGTGTAAATGTAGATTGTGGCACACATGGCAATTGTAACCCCGAAACAGGTGAATGTATTTGCAAAGATGGCTACACCGGCAACCGGTGCCAAACCCCGCCCTCTAAATGCGCAAATGTGGTTTGCGACCCCAATTGCCCCTGCGACCCCAAAACCGGCAAGTGCGACTGTGGTATTGATTAAAATTACTTGTTTTCTGAACCTGAATTACTTGGTTTTCTTAGTAAGAGGCGTTAGCCGCCGGCAAAAACCGGTAGCACTCCGGTTGAATAAACAGCTAAAAATCTTTTCCTTACAGGTATTGTTTTTTAAACATAATGGTTTATTTTTGAGTTCTTTAATTTTTGCACTCAAAATGAACAACATTATGAAAACGCAAAACTTTTATGTAGATTCATGCCCCCCGCAAAGGTAAACAAACAATAACCGCTTTAACACAAATAAGAACACCACTTAAATTTTTGATGGATGGCATTTCTGCTGTTTAACTGCGCGTTCACGCTTAAAGTTCAGACTGAGCCTTCTTTAGACCTCGAAACCACCATTACCGGGGAAATTCCCGGAAGAGTATATTTTGTGCATTTTAACCCAACCGGAATTGGATTAGATGAGCATCATAATACACAAGTAGTATCTATGTATATTAAATTTTAATTTTATGACCCTTCTGACAACCTGTGAAACTGCCAATGCCTTGCAATTTATACCTAACCCTGCCAACCAGCAAGTTACCGTTCAGTTCTTGCAGCCGGCACCTGCCCAGGAAACCCTGTATTTGTATGATATGAGCGGAAAACTGCTGCACACAACCCCTGCCGGCGACAGGGCAACTCTGCAAATAAACACCACAAATCTGTATAACGGTGTTTACTACCTGCGTTTGGGTACCGGCGCAGAAGTAGAAAAATTAGTTGTCATTCATTAATTATCTCACCCAAAGCCGGAAATGCACGTTTGCCATTTCCGGCTTTTCATTTTACAGTAATACTATGAAAAAAATAATGCTTTTTCTTATATTTATCACTTTTGCGTTAGCTGCACAAACAAGTAATTTTACATATTTTAATAAGATGTTTGAAGCAGACACTATGAATTTATTATCGCAAGTGGTGAAACCTATAAATGACGGGTATTTAGTGATAGGAGGTTATATAACCGTGAATAAAAAAGCAATTTACATTATGAAACTAAGTTTAATAGGAGATGTAGTTTGGTTTAAACATCTTGACGAGGGCAATAACTTGGGAGTAGTAGAGGATGGCAAATTTGCTATTGCCACTAGTGATAATAAATTTGTTATAACTTATGCAAAGGGGCAGCCAATCAATGGGTTTGGAGAAATGCATTTAACAAAGTTTGATGAGTCTGGTGAAATTTTATGGCATAAAGTATATTCAGACTCATCATCTAAATATGCAAAGCAAGTGATAGAAACTACAGATGGGGGGTTTGCCTTAGTTGGCGTACAGGGGGAAAATTCTCCTGCCCGTTACTATTTACTCAAAACCGATGCTGCCGGCAATTTTGAATGGGATAGGTCTTATATATTAGATGATAGTTCTGCGGCCTTCTCCATACAAGAAACCCCCTGGGACGGCGGCTTTATCATAGGCGGGTATGCCTACAACACCGCCTCCGGCACCGGCAACTACGATGCCTGGGTCATTAAAACCAACTACCTTGGCGATACCCTCTGGACCCGCACCTACGGCGACCCAACCGGCAACGATTGTGCCTGTAAAGTTATTCCCCTTACCACCCTACAAGAGTACTTTTTTGAGGGCAAGCCAATTATTTATTTACTAACCGGCTGTATTAAAATTGGCTCCAATACGTATTCTTACGCTGCCCATCTTGATGAAAATGGCAATATTCTTTGGGAAAGAATTTACAGCCCCGAAAATGCGCTCTTTAACGGCGATGTTGGAGAAGGGGTTGTTGGTTTTCAGACCTACCCAATTATAAGGGCAGATCGTTCTTATATTGCGGTCATGTACAAGTATAATTCGTTGGGCAACTATTCCAATCTGCTGGTAGATTTCGATAAATACGGTATTGTCAACTGGAATAAGGAGTTGGAGCTAAACCCCGAAGCCGATTGTTACCTCAAAGACATGCAACCCACCCCCGATGGCGGCTACGTGCTGGCAGGCTATCGGTACGATGTACCCCAAAAAGGGTGGATACTCAAAATAGATGCAGATGGCAACTACTGCACCCCCGTAGGTTGCGATAGTACGGTAGTAGTATCGGCAGCAGAAACAGCAGGTTTACCCAACAAAACACCCATGTCGCTGGTACAGATAAATCCCAATCCGGTGCGGGGCGGCGGCGTGTTCACCATATCCCACCAGCTACCTGCCGAGTTTCCGGTGGCGCAGTTCATCCTCTACAACCAACTTGGCAAAGCAGTCTGGCAGCAGGAATTTAATACATGGGACAGAACAAAAATTTTGCAGTTGCCGCCCGGTTTACCCATGGGTTTATACCTTTGGCAGGTATCTTATATGGGCAATGTTGCGGCAAGCGGGAAGGTAGTGGTAGAATAGGTAGTAGCGATACTTGTATCGGAAGGGATATAGATTAAGCGATACAAGTATCGCTACTACCTGCCATTTCGGACAGTATCAAATCATTTTTTTGCTATCTTGCATAAAATAAAATCATGTTCATCGTAAAATCATGTAAATCATGGTTCAAGCCATAATATGCCTTGCCCTCTTTGCAACTCCTTACCGGCGCAAGCGGTAAAATATTGGTAGAATGATTGATGGCGGAGACGCACATCTATGCGTCTTGTGCAGGTGTATATGGTTGTTGGATTTGGAAACGCTGCCTGCTGCTTGTGTTTACTGCCGGTTTTACCCCGTTCTTTTTGTATCTTTGCACCTATGACCCAACAGCAGCTACATGAACTATTAGAAATACAGGCGGCGCGGTTTAACCAAGCCTCGTTTATTGAAAACGACCCCATATCGGTACCGCACCGCTTTACCCTACTGCCCGATATTGAAATTGCCGCCTTTATTTCTGCCACGCTGGCCTGGGGAAACCGCAAAGCCATTATTAACAGCGCCAACAACTTTTTGGCTTGTATGGATAACGACCCGCACCGGTTTGTGCTGCACTGCCATGATACCGACCTGAAAGCCTTTGTACACTTTAAACATCGCACCTTTACCCCTACCGATGCGCTGTATTTTGTAGAATTTTTCAGGTGGTATTATGCCCGAAATGCATCTTTGGAAAATGCTTTTGCCCAATTTCTGCAACCAGAACATTTACATACCGGCGCTGCCTTAACCGGATTTCACCAACTGTTTTTCAGCCTGCCCCATGCGCCGGTGCGCACTCAAAAACATGTAGCTACCCCTTTGCGCAACTCTGCCTGCAAGCGGCTGAACATGTTTTTGCGCTGGATGGTAAGAACCGACAGCAGCGGTGTGGATTTTGGACTTTGGAAACAAATACAACCGGCGCAACTGCTTTGCCCCTTAGATGTACACGTTGACCGCATTGCCCGAAGGCTGAACCTGCTGCAACGCAAACAAACCGACTGGCAAGCCGTTCTGGAACTTACCGCCAACCTGCGCCACTTTAACCCAACCGACCCCGTTAAATACGATTTCGCCCTGTTTGGCATGGGATTGGTTGAAAAAAACAAGGCAAAAGAAATTTGGTGAAAGTTAACAAATAATTATATATGCAGTGCCCTACTGTTATTTCCGCGTTTTACTTTTTAAGATTGCCGCCGCCATAAAACTTTCCATACCTTCGGCAGTCGGGCCATAAACAGACGGGTTTGGCGCTCCCATTGCGCGGTAATAGGTTGTTAACTGCCCTCTGTGATGTATGGTGTCAAACAGCAAATCCCAAAACAGATTCATCATTATACCCTCATACAGAATAATACCATCTGCCGTAAGTAATACCATGCCGTTTTCCCATAGCTGCTCATCTACCAATTGCAGTTTGCTCATTAAAAGTTGCGAATTGGTTTGGTAATACTCACATGCTTCCGCAATGCTGTCAAAAGTTCTGTTATGCTCTGCTATTTCCATAGTATCTACAGCTTTCAGCAAATCTTCGGCATGGGGTAGTATATGCCCTATTATTTCAATGGCAGAACGGCTTTTTTCATGCGGCCGATACTGTAACCGGCTCATATCAGACGGCAGTGCTTTAAGGGCAACCATGGTTCTCTTTAGTTCCTTCTGCCAGCAAGTTATAAAAAACTGCAAATTATTCATTTGTCTTTAAACTTTAAAACATAAAAGCATATCATCAAATAACAGGCTTCGTTTAAGCTTTCATTTACCGGTAAATCCGGTGCAGCTAAAGCCGGCAAGTAGCCGGGAATGTGCATTTACTGACATGTTACTATTGTTCATCGGCTTCGTACCACTGCAGTTCTTCGGCAGAAAGGTCTTTTACCCCTCTGTCTGCTGCGTTTTTAAGCAGCACATCGGCGCCGGTAGGCCAAAGCATGGGGCTTTCCTTTTCGGCTACGGTAGCCAGCCACTCGCCGGTGTGGTTAAACCTTACCTGTTGCAGGGGGCGGCCCGGGGCAGCAAAAATGGTAATAACGGGTTGTCCTTTTCCATTCCATACAGAGGCCGAACCGTTTTCGGCAGCAATGGCTACATAGTCGTCATTTGGGGTAAAATCGGCATCATTCAGTTCTCCGGCGTAGGGGGCAATTATCAGGTCTGCGGTGGGGTTGGCATTGCTGTCCATACTCCAAATAAGGGCTTTACCATCTTTAGAGGTGGTAATAAGTTGTGCGCCGCTTTTAGAAAAGCGCACTGCGGTAATTGTTTTGGCGTGTCCGGCAAGGGTGGCCAGGTTTTCGCCGGTCAGGTTCCATATTTTGGCGGTATGGTCAAAAGAAGCGGTGGCAATATATTTGTTGTTGTGCGAAAAAGCGGCGTTGGTAAGCCAGTCGGTATGTGCGCTAAAAGCGGCCAGCCGGTTGCCGCTCCAATCCCAAATTTGGGCATTGCCATATTGGTCGGCGGTAAAAATATGGGTTTGTTTGGGCGAGAACCACACATTATACCCCTTTGCCGAGTTTCCCTGAAGCGCCAGCACCTGTTTGTTCTGGTCGTTCCATACCAGTGTTTCGTAGTTGTTTTGGGTGGCGGTAAACAGTTGTGCGGGGGGGTAATAGGCATACGCAATGGCATTGGCAGGCGTTGTAAGGGTGTTTACCAAATTTCCGTTCCAGTTCCAGACTTTGGTAAGGTGGGCGGTATCGGTAGTGATGATGTGTTGTTCATCGGGCGAAAAAACGGTTTGGCTTATGGTATTGTTGGCCAGCCGGGCAATTATACCCGATTTCCAGTTCCAAATCCGGGCGGTTCCGTCTTCGGAAGTGGTAAGCACATAGGTGCCGTCATAAGAAAAACGGGCGTTGTACAAGGGCGCCTTGTGTCCGCGCAGCACGGTTTTAAGGGTGCCCGATGCGGCATCCCAGATAATGGCGGTTTTATCGGCAGCGGCGGTAACAAAGTACCGTCCATCGGGCGAAAAGGCAAGGTGGCGTACAGGTGCGCCATGTCCGTACAAAGTTTTCAGGTATTTTCCCTGCATATCGTACAAATCGGTTACCCCATAGGCGGTGCTTGCGGCAAAGGTGGTGCCGGTTGGCGAAAAAGCAACATCGGTATAGGTATCGGTAGGTTGTACTACGGTAAACAGCAGTTTTACCGGGTTTTTCAAATCAAAAAAAGCCAGTTTAAACCCGTCGGAGGTAAGGAGGTAGCGTCCGTCGGGCGAAATTCTGACAAAGGTAAGGAGTTCCATGTTGTTGCCCGGGGTAATTACCTGTGTGTTGTTGCCCTGCCAGTCCCACAGTCTTATGGTTCCATCCCAGCCGGCGGTGGCAATGGTATTGCCATCGGGCGAAATGTTGAGGTCAAACACAGGGGCCTTATGGCCTTTAAGGTGCAGCAACAGTTTGCCGGCGCTGTCCCACAAAATGGCGGTATAGTCTTCGGAGGTGGTAAAGGCATAAATGCCGTTGGGGGTAAATCCAACCGAGTAAACAGGGCGGTTGTGTGCATTGAGTTCGGTGGTGGCGCCGGTGGCTACGTTTATAAGTTGTGCGTTGTTTCCGGCATCGGCAATAAGATACTGCCCGTCGGGCGAAAAGGCGGCGTTAAATATGGTTTTGTTAAAGGTATAAGCCGTTTGGTAAAACGGCGTGGAATAGTAGTTGTTATCTATTTCAAACACATCGTTGTAATAGGCTTTCAGCAGGGTTTCGTATGCGTTGCGGTTGGGCTGCAACTGCCACGATTGGGCTGCCAGCCTGAAACTTTCAGTGGGGTTGTTGAGGCGGTAAAGTGTTTCCAGTGCATCGGAATTAAGATGTTCGGCCCGATTCTGGTTCATTTGCTGCCTCATATCGGCCCTGCATTGCGCCAGCTCTTTGGTTTTGCAACCCGAAAAAACAACAGAAAAAATAAATAACAAAGCAAATATATTTATTGCAGTGTGGCAGATTTTAGGTTGAACAGGCATGATGAAAGGGTTAATATTTAGTTAAACAAAATAATTAACAGATTTTGATTTATATTGCCGCTTTAGTTGAGTTTTCCGCCAACTACGCAGGTTTTTTTAATTTTTTGCACATCGCCGCTAAGGTTAAAGAGTTCTATGTAGAGAATGTAAATGCCAAGCATTGCTTTTTCGGCGGGCGAGTTGCCGGTTGTTCCGTCCCATTTGTAAAAGCCCTGCGTGCCCAGCAATTCGTTTTGTACCAAACGGCGCACTTCGCGGCCGCGTTCGTCGTAAATGGTTATGTTGGTAACATAGCCGGGGTTGGGCAGTTGGTAGCTGATGAGGGTAAAATCATCGTTGCCGTCGCCGTCGGGCGAAAAAGCCTGCGGGAAAACGGTAAAGGTTTCGGTTCCAATACCGGGCACAGCCGATTGCGAGTTGGGCAGCGAGGGAGTGCCATAGCAAGCCGTTGATGCGGCCGACTGCCAGTTGTCGGGGCTGTTGGATGCGGCATCGGGGCTAATACGCTCTACCGAAACGCCATCTTTGGTATCTAAAATTTCGTTATGCCATTCGTCTGTATAATCAACACGGTCAATAACGGCGGTATTGAACAGGTCGGTAATGGCAATAGTGCCTTCGGTATCGTCTAATGTGGGCAGGTCGGTTTGTATAAAGCGGGCGGGGTGCAGGTTGGCGCCGCATTTACCATATCGCTGCACTATATCGGCTATATTTTCGGTTAATACCACGTAAGCGCCGGGGTGAAGCGAAAAAACTTCGGTTACCATGAGTTCATGATTTACCAGTGTATCGGCGGTTTCGGGGTTGGTATTGGCGGTGTACCAGCCGTTCAGTCCCAATACGGTATTGGTTCGGTTGTAAAGTTCTACATAATCGTAGCCACCGGTAGCGGGGTTAAACAGTATTTCGTTTATTACCATATCGCTGGGCTGGGCGGTGTGGGCAATACCAAAGGGTGCCTGACTGTACAACTGCCCTACGGCATTGCCGGCGCAATCTGTTACCTGCTGTCCAACGGTTACGGTGTAAATGGTGTTGTCTGCTATGGGAGCAGCCATGGTAAGCACTACGGTTTTAAAATTGGTAAGCGGTACGGTTGCCGATAGCGGATTACCAACGCCGTTGCTGATGTTGTACTGTGTAACATCGGAGGCTGTTTGCCGGTTAAGCGTTTCGGAAAAAAAGAGTACTATTGTGGTGGGATTAATAACCTCGGCCCGAAGCAGGTCGGGCAAGGTAACATCGGGGTTGGAGGCATATACCGAGTTTTGAGCGCCGGGTGTACCGCCGGCAGTGGCGTTTGATGCCCGCCAGTTCCGGGCTTCTTCGCAGGGGTTATTGGGGTCTATCATTTCCAAGGTGTAGCCACCTTCGGCCTTAATGGCATCGGCATACCAGCTTTTTTGGTAGTTTACGGCATGTACATAGGTTCCGGCGGCGCTCACCAGCAGCAGGTTATCATTGGTGGTGTTAAGGGTAGGAAAACCCGTTACGCCAAGCACGGCTATGCCCAAAGCAGCCAGCTCGGCGGTTTGAGTGGCCGAGCAGATTACTGCATAGGTTTGCGGAAACATTAAAAAGGTAGTAAGGTAAGCCGTATCGGTGGCATCGCGAAATTGCCAGCCGGCAAGGTCAATAATTTTGTTGCTGCGGTTATACAGTTCCGCAAAGCGCACTTTGGGCAGGGTAAGGTTGGAGTTGGGGTATTCCGAGGGCGGTTCGGTATCGGCAAAAATTTCGGTTATTAATACATCGTAAGCATTGGCCGGTTGTGCAATGCCCACCTGTATTTGCAGGTTGGCGGCTATATTGCCCGAACAATCCTGCACCTGCCCAAGGTTAAGGATGTAAATTACCCCTTCGGGCATGTTGGTATTGAGCAGCAGGGTTAGGGTTTGCTCATCTTCTATAACCGAAACCACGCTTAACCCGCTTCCGGTGTTAAACTGGTAGTTGCCGGGGTTGCCCAAAGCGGCGCCGGTAACGGGTTCGGTAAAGTTAATTTCTATGGCATTTGTATTTAAAACCGAGTAGCCGCTAATTTGGGGTGGGGTGGTGTCTATAATAACACCCGTAACGCTGTTTTGGGCTGCGGGTGTTCCGCCGTTTGGGTTAATGGAGGCAGTCCAATTGTTAGCGCTGTTGCAGGGGTTTTGAGGGTCAATTCGCTCTAAAGACCAGCCGCCTTCGGCTTTTTGAGAACTGTTATACCAATCATCGGAGTAATTTACCTGGTCAATAACGGTGCCTTCGGGGCTAAGCAGGGTTAAGTTACTGCCCGAATTGGTAAGGTAGGTAGTGCTGCCCAATATGCCCAGGGTTTGCCCGTAGGGTTCGTACAGGGGTGTGTTGGCAGTGGCGCATACAATGAGGTAGCTGTTTGGGGCAAGGGTGGCGGCGGGCAGGGTATATTCTATAGTGGGGTAGGTTTTGGTAAAGCCCCAGCCGTTGAGGTTAATGGCAATATTGGTATTGTTGTAGAGTTCTATAAATTCGGCATCGGGCAGTCCTGTAATGGGTGTGGGGTCGGCAAAAATTTCGTTCATCAGCACATCGGCAGGTTGGGGTATATACCAGGTAAAACTGAAGTTGGCCGATAGCATGGTGTTACCGGCGGCATCCTGCACGCCCGAAATTTGCAGGGTGTTGGTTTGCCCCGATGCAAAAGGTGCAGAAAAGGCAAGGGTAACCACCGTGCCCGATGTGAGCGTTGCCGATAGGGGGTTAACCGTTCCGTTGAGCAGGTAGTTGCCGGCGTTTTGCGCCGATGCTGCATTAAGCGGCTCTGAAAACTGTACCACCGCCGTTGTACCCGATGCGGCAAATACATTGGTAACCACCGGCGCTGCGGTATCTGTAATGGGGATGCCAATGTAAAAATCATCGAAATAGAAATTACCGCTGTTGCTGGAGGTGTAGTTTAGCAACAATCCAAACTGGGTGCCGGCGGTGTAGGTGGCATCGGTAGCGGTGCCTTCGGTAAAATAGGAGCCGGTAAGGCCCAGGTCGCGCAGCAAAGTCCATTGGCCGGCGGCGGTGCGCAGCACTTTAATGCGCAGCAGGTTGTTGGTGCTTGCGGTAATGCCGTCAATGCCGTCAATGAGCAAAACCGGTGTTGCGCCGTCTTTGCGCCACAGGCTAACTTCGTCGGGGGTACCGCCAATGCGCACAAAATAGCCGCTTACATCGGCTTTCAGGTTATCGGTATTGGCAGAAAGAAACACATCGGTATAATTGTTGGAAGAAGTGTTAAATTTCAGCTGTGCCTTAAATTCCCATTGCACCTCATTTCCTGCCATATTAAGCACCACGGGGGTGGTAAGTTGTACGGGGCTGGTTGAGGTGGCATTGCTGCGCAGTTGTTGGGCGTCTGTGGTAAAATCGCCGGTATCGCCGTTCCAGGTGGGGTTGGCGGTAAAATCGGTGTCAGAAAAATTATCGCAAAGCTGGTAAGTGCCGGGCACAAGCAGGCTGCAATCGGGCACAGACTGGGTAAAAGCGGGTTTATAAAACAGCAGCGCTATTGCTGCCAATATCATTTTAAGCGTTTTTTTACACATGCTGTTGGGTATTTTACAAAGGTGCTTGCTCAAATTTACCGCCAAGATACCAATATTTTTTTGGGTAAAACAAAAATATATGCGGGGCAGTGCGGTAAAATGATAAATTTTGACAGTGCCTGAGCAAGTTTCCAAAAGAAAGTTGGCTAAACCAAAACAGAAACGGCTTTAGCCAACCAATACCTGTTGAATAAAAATGCCTTTGCCAATTTATGCAGGCAGTTAAAAAACGCCCCGGCTGTTCGGGCAAAAACAAAACAGCCCGGGAACACAAGGGTTCCGGGCTGTTTTTGCACCTGTTACGGGTTGCCTGTTGCCGGTGCGGGCAGGCGTTTTTAATTTATTATTCGGCGCTGCTATCGGCCTCTTTTTCTTTTCCGTCAAAATCAAAAGTGAGGGAGAAGCGCAGGGTGTTGTCTAAGGGGTTTCGTTGTCCGCTAACCGGAACGAGGTAAGAGAAATTAAACCCGAAAACACTGTAGCGCAGGCCCAAGCCCACTGTAAGAAATTTGCGGTTGCCTTTGTATTTATGTTCATTGAAATAGCCGGTTCTGAGGGCAAACTGGTTGTTATACCAATACTCTGCCCCTATTGAAAACATTAACTCCTGCAATTCTTCTTTAAATCCGCCGGGGGCATCGTTGAACGAGCCAAACATACCGCTAAGGAGGGGCTTTTCGCGCGTATCGGGCACCTGATTTTCGTCAAGGTCAAGCGTATCGGGGGTAGGCACCATGAGTTTGTTCATATCGGCAGTTACCAAAATAGAGTTGTGGTCGTCAATATTCATTTTCAGGGCAGCGCCAAGCCCCATGTTAATGGGTATAAAATCGCGGGTATCATCATTGAGGTATGATACTTTGTTACCGATGTTGGTAAACGCGGCGCCAAGCGAAAGGGTGCTTCCGCCGGGGGTAAGGTTAAGCGGGGTTTTGTAGTAAAAGCCTATATCGGCTGCTACTGCCTGTGCTGCTTTTACAATATTTCCGCTGCCCACTTCTTGTCCGCGGGCAAGGTCGGAGCGAATATATTTAAGGGTAATACCGGTAGCAAACTTATCGGACAAGCGGCGTGAGTACCCCAGGTCAAAGGCAAACTCATTGGGGTTGTATTGTCCGGCATCGTTACCGGTAATATCGGTAAAGTTAATATTTCCCAAAGAGAAATAGCGCATGGAAAGCCCTATTGACTGTAGTTTGTCAATTTTGTAATAGCCGCTCACATAGGCAATGTAGATGTCGTTTACCAATTCGCGCAGCCACGGGGTATAGGTAAGACTTACGCCTACCATTTTGGGTGCAAAAGCCAGTTTACCAATATTATGGTACATGGCGGCGGGGTCGGGGTCGGTAGCAATACCTGCATCACCCATACCGCCGGTTCTGCCATCGGGGTTAATGCGCAAAAACGGAATAGAGGTAAATACAGTATTCACCCGCCCGTCTAATTGGCCGGTATTGGTAACCCCCTGTGCGTGCACAACAGAAAAACAACCGCTAAGGGCTGCAAAAGCCAGCAACATCTGGCAAAACATTTTTTTCATATTCAATAGCAATGTTACAAGTTAATGAGTAAAGATTAAAACAACGTGTAAAACTTTTTTACATAGGCAATCTGGCAGAAAAAACGTTGTTATGGTTGGAAAGTTGGTTAAACCGGATTGAATTTACTCAAATTTAAGCAGAAAAATTTTTTAATCGGCAAAGGGTGCCTTAAAAAATTTACTATTCATTAAAAATACACGCAAAGGTAAGCATAATTTGGGTAAACAGGTAGCGCTATGTAATTTGCGCCGTTATTTTTGCTTAACCGGGGTTAATGCCCTGCCTGACGTTGTGTTGCACAGACGAAAACAAGCCTGCAGGAGGTTGCATGTGCCGGTATTTTACCCGTAAAAAAACAAGTCGGCCGGTGGGTTGCCGGTATAAATTTGCAAAAATCCCATAAAAACAGAACCGGTTTGTGACTTGTACATTTTCACCCTCGTCTTAATGGGCGAGTTGAGTGTAGTGATTTGAAATGATTTAGGGCATTGCAAGCAATTGCAGTGCCCTTTTTTTGTGTTTTTGCGGTGGTTTGCGTTACCGCAGGTTTACAGATTTACCTTGGTAAAAATCCAGAATTTTAAGGCGGAAGTAGTATTCGTATTTAGCCGTTTCGAGGTTGAGTTGGGCGGCGGTAAAGTTGTTTTGAATATTGAGGTACTCCAATGCGCTTATGGTTCCGGCATTCATTCGTTTTTCGGCATGGGTAGCCGATTTTTGCAGCGCCGCTACATTTACCTGCAATGCCTCAAAGCGGGTAGCTGCTGCGCGGGCGCTCAGGTAGGCCTGCTCTACCTGCTGCCGAAGGGCATTTTGGGTATTTTCTTGCGTAAGGTAGGCGTTGGTAATGTTTATGCGCGACAACTTAATGGCATTTTTAACCTGAAACTGGTTAAATATGGGAATGCTTACATTTAACCCGATGAATCCGCCCAGGTTGTTCCAAAGTTGGGTAGGGTACGATGTTTTTTTGAGCCTGTATTCGGGTGTAAGGCTTACTATGGGGGTTCCGGTAAGGGTAAAATAATTGGTAAACGAGGTATCTATGCCCGTGCCAAACACAATATCCTGCGCCCTGCTGGAGTATAATGAACTTAAATTGGCCGACAGCACTACAGTAGGGTATCTGGCGCCTTCGGCCACCTTTAGCGATTGCTCGGCAATGCGGGTTCTAAGGGTGGCGCTTTGCAACTGCGGCTGGGTTGTAAGGGCTGCATCAAACACCTGTTGGGCGGTAAGTTGGTTAAGTGCATTCACATCGGGCGCTTCAACAGCCGGTTTGCTTATTTTAAAGGGTTCGTAATAGTTTAAAATCTGCGACAAGGCCAGGTAAGCCGAGTTTACCGCATTAGTGGCATTTACCATATTCAGCCGGTCGTTGGCTATTTGTGCCTCAATATCAAGCAGGTTGCCGGCCGGCAGGGCGCCGGCATTTACAAAGCGTTGCGTTTGTTCGTACTGTGTTTGGGTAACCTTAGCCTGCTGTTCCAATACCTGCAACTGGTCTTCGGCCAGCAAAATTTGCATGTAAGCCGACAAGATATTAAGTTGAAGGTTGTTTTCCAGGTCTTTCAAATCCCAGTTGGCGGCTTCCAGTTCTAACTTGCGCTGTTCAATGGTGTTGTGTAATTGCCTGCCATTGTAGAGTACCACCCGGCTGCTTACGGCAATTTGCGAGGCCTGTGTGGCTTCGGTGTTAAAACTGTTGGTAAAGGGGTCAATACTGCGCCCGTAGTTAAGCCCGTGCGACCAGTTGGCATTGGCATTGGGCAGGCGGTTAGCTTTGCTTTGCTGCAGGTTAACCACGGCGCTTTCGGTTTGCAGTTGCAATTGGCGGGCTTGTATATTGTGCTCGCGGGCATATTGGGTACACTGTTCAAAGGTAAATACTTGTGTGGCATTTGCCGGATTTTGCGCTTGTACTGCTGCGCTACAGGCAAAAAAAAGCAGAAAGTATGGTAAAAATTGTTTTTTCATAGTGGTGTTACCTTAGTCTTTATTGGTTTGTCGCATAAAAGGGGTGTAATTTACAGCTATGTGGTGAAAAATTGCCTTTTACAAAACCCGCCTGCGCAAGGCTGTGCAGCATAGAGGTGAATAATGCGGTCATAGCTGTGCATTGTTAATTATAAAAGAGGCTGCAAAATTGCTTCTTTTTCAGAATATTTTTTTACCACTTTGGGTATCACCAATACCAATTTGCTTCTCCTCTTGCAAAGCAGCATTCAACCCGTTTTGCGTAAACTTATTTCAGGCAAGCTCAAAACTCATACCCTCTGCCCTACCCTCTACCTTCTACCCTCTACCTTCTACCCTCTACCTTCTACCTTCTACCCTCTACCCTCTACCCTCTACCCTCTACCCTCTACCCTCTACCCTCTACCCTCTTGCCGGTTGCCAAAAATTGCCTAACTTTACCCTTTTTAAAGTTAGCGGCAAAACCGCAGGCGGTTTACACAATATACCGGCGCTGTTTATCCGTTGCAATATGATTTTAACCTTAACCAAATGAGCCACAAAAAAAACAACAAGTTATTGCTGATACCGGCAGTTTTGGCAATTGCGGGTGCATTGCTTATGTCGGCCTGTCTGCAAAGCATTACCATAGACCTGCCCGAATACGAAAGCCAACTGGTGGTAGAAAGTTATTTAGATGCCAATGTGCCGTTTTATATAGTTTCGGTAACTGAGAGCGTATCGTTTTTTACCCCCGGAACCCTGCCCGTTTCACAGTCGCTGCCGGTAGTAAACAATGCCCTGGTAACCATTACGCATGGCAATATCACCGATACCATTCCGTATGTAGATAGCCTTCGGGCATATATTAAAGCACTTCAAACCCCCTTGACGGCATCCAATTTTGAACCCTACCTGCTGCGGGTAGAAGATACCGCTTCTAACCGCATAGCCACCGCAACCACCCGCTTTTTACCACCAATACCCATAGATACCGTACTGTACCTGCTCAACGACTCATTGCAGGCTGCCATGCTGCTGTACTTCTACGACCCTAAACCCGATACCAATTATTACAAACCCTGGTTTGCCAATGCTGCCAATATTTTTGACCGCGACTCGCTCCATACCTGGGAATTTAGCGACCGGGCACTGGGTACCGACCGCACATCGGTAGGCATGAATTATAATTACCGGCTTAACGATACCGTGGTTGCAAGGCTCTACCACATCAGCCGCGAATATTTCCGGTTTCTGGATACGGTAGAAGATGCCGCCGATGCTTCGGGCGGCCCGTTTTCGCGCCCTGCACGCATTGAAAGCAATATTCAGGGCGGAACCGGCATTTTTACCGCACTAACCTACGACCAACGCATGGTAATTATTAAACAGTAGCAATCGGGGGCAACAAAAACGGGTAAAACAACCTGAAAATTGCAAATTTTTGCGCCCTCGCTTTATTTATACCCCGGTATAAAAACAACATTACGAGGCAAAACTTTATTTTTGCCACCCCATACCAACAGTTATCCACACACACTAAAAAAATTTACTATTTCTTACCATGATGCAACACGGACAAAGCAGAGCAGTTATTGAAAATGTATATCCCGAACTGAACGGCGGAAAACACAGCATAAAACGCGTAGTGGGGCAATCTGTAACCGTTGAGGCCGATATTATTGCCGACGGACATGATGTGGTGGCCGCTATGCTCAAATACCGGAGCAAAACCGCCAAAAAATGGCAGCACGAACCCATGAAACCGGCCAACAACGGCAAATGGCAGGCAACTTTTGTAGTGCAGCAGCAGGGTTTTTATGAGTACACCATTGAAGCCTGGATTGACCACGCCCTTACCTGGCAACACGGAACAGTGCGAAAAATTGACGACGGCCAAAAAGTAACCTCCGAACTGCTGGAAGGAGTGCTGTATCTCGATAAAATAGTGCCCTTTTGTACCGAAGAAGAAGAAGGATACGCAAACTACGTAAAACAACTTTTTACCGATGAAACCCGCTACCACGAGGCTATTTTGCACGTGAAATCCGAAAACCTGCACAACCTGTTTCTCAAATATCCAACCAAAGATTTTGCCACCACCTACCCGCCCCTGCACGTATATGTAGACAGGCTGAAAGCCCTCTACAGCACCTGGTATGAGTTCTTTCCGCGCTCGGCCGCACAAGAACCGGGCAAACACGGCACCTTTGAAGATTGCATAAAACTGCTGCCCCGTGTAGCCGAAATGGGCTTTGATGTATTATATTTTCCACCAATACACCCCATTGGCGAGGTAAACCGCAAAGGTAAAAACAACGCCACCACCGCCCAACCCGATGATGTGGGGTCGCCCTGGGGCATTGGCTCTGCACTGGGCGGACATAAATCCATACATCCCCAACTGGGCACATTAGAAGATTTTCTGAAACTTGTGGAAGCCGCCAAACAACAGGGTATTGAAATTGCCATGGACTTAGCCCTGCAATGCGCCCCCGACCACCCCTACGTAAAAGAACATCCGCAGTGGTTTAAATGGCGACCCGACGGAACCGTGCAATATGCCGAAAACCCGCCCAAAAAATACCAGGATATTTTACCCATTTTCTTTGAAACCCCCGACTGGCAAAACCTCTGGAACGAACTGCTTAGCATTGTTTTGTACTGGGCAGAAAAAGGCATTGCCATTTTCAGGGTGGATAACCCGCATACAAAACCTTTCCGGTTTTGGGAGTGGCTCATTGCAGAGGTAAAAAAACAATACCCCGATGTGCTGTTCCTGGCCGAAGCATTTACAGGCCCCGCAATTATGAACCAATTGGGCAAACTGGGCTTTACCCAATCTTACACCTACTACACCTGGCGAATTCATAAACATGAAATTATGGAGTACATGAACGAACTTAGCCAAACAGTTTCGCGCGAGTATTTCAGACCCAATTTCTGGCCCAACACCCCCGATATTAACCCCTATATGATGCAAACCGGCAACGAAGCCGTGTTTTTTATCCGCCTCTTTATGGCCGCAACCCTTAGCTCCAGCTATGGACTCTATGGCCCCGTTTTTGAATTTATTGACTACGAAGCCGTGCCCGGTAAAGAAGAATACCACGACTCAGAAAAATACGAACTGAAACACTGGGACTGGAACCGCAAAACCCGCCTCACTTACCTCATTACTATCTTAAACAAAATACGCCGGCACAACCCCGCCCTTCAAGATTTTACCAACATACAGTTCTGCCCCGTAGAAAACAACCACCTGCTGGCCTATTACAAAACCACTCCCGATAAGCAAAACCAACTGTTAATGGTGGTAAACCTCGACCCCTTCCACCGCCAATGGGGTATGGTGCGCCTGCCTTTTGAAGCAATGGGCGCTCACCCGGGCGAAAAAATTACCATGTCAGACCTTATAAGCGGAAACAGCTACGTGTGGAGCAGCGAGTATAACTACGTTGAACTTAGCCCCGAACTGCCTTTCCACCTGTTCAGAATACAGCGCAACCTGTGGTAGCAAATAAGCGCCTGAAAATATGCAACACAAACAGGTAAAAACACCTTGTACTCCGGGCTGTTTGTTGTTTTGTTTATAGTTTCCATTTCTAAAATCCCCGTCAATGAATATTAAACAACACATTCCCAACATTGTTACCTTGGTTAACCTGGCTTTGGGTTGCACAAGCATTGTTCTGGCGTTTGAAGGACATTTGTTTTGGGTGCCGTACTTTATTATTGCCGCCGCTTTTGCCGATTTTTCAGACGGACTGCTGGCCAGGGTGCTCAGAGTTTCCTCTCCGTTGGGTTTACAACTCGACTCTTTGGCCGATATGGTTACCTTTGGCGTTGTGCCCGGTGTTATCATATTTCACCTGCTCAAACAGTCGTTGGGGGTAAATGCCCTGTGGTGGCAGTTTTTACCGGCGCTTATGCTTACCTTGTTTTCGGCTTTGCGGCTGGCAAAGTTTAACATAGACAAAAGGCAAACCGAAGGTTTTATAGGATTGCCTACACCCACCTGCACCATGTTTTTTGTTGCGCTGGTGCTTATAGTAAAAAACAATCAGGCAGGACTGGCAGGGTTTATTCTTAATCCCATGTTTTTAAGCATTACTGCCGTTGTTTTTTCTCTGCTGTTGGTGGCCGAGTTGCCTATGGTGGCGTTTAAGGTAAAAAACTTTGCCTGGAAAGGTAATGAACTGCGGTATATACTCATGGTGTCGGGTGTTTTGCTCCTTGTTTTTTTGGGCGGACTGGGCATTGCCCTGTCTATTTTGCTTTATATTGCCGTTGCTTTTGTACAGCGCCTTGCTTCGGGCAAAAACGCTGCTCCTCCTGCCGCTATCCTTTAAAATCCGTTGCTGCTGTTTTTAAACCATTATGTATTCACCCCCTATGTGCAACCGCCTTATATACCTGTTATTGCTGTTTGTGCCGGCCATACTGCCCGCACAAGATTTACCCTACGCTAAACAGGTAATAGACACGCTCTGCTCGCCCTACATGGCCGGCAGAGGTTATGCCAACCAAGGCGACCGCAAAGCCGCCAACTATATTGCCTCCCAGTTTACCCAATGGGGGGCAAAGCCTTTCGGAAATGATTTTTTTCAGCATTTCAACATAGATGCCAATGTTTTTCCGGGCAATATGGAAATGCGTGTAAACCAGAAAGCCCTTATACCCGGCGTTGATTTTGTTATTCACCCGGCTTCTACCGGTATTGAGGGAACCTACAAAGTGCTGCGCATAAAAGAAAAATGGCTCGTAAACGATAAAAAATTTGATGAACTGCTGTCAAAAACCTATGAAGGCAAGGCGCTTTGGCTCGATTATTTGCCGAAAAACGCCAAATCCCTGCAAGGTAAATTAGGGATGTTGCAAAGCGCTGCAAAAGCCGCCGCCTACATTAGCCCCGAAGATAAAAAACTAACCTGGCATATCAGCGGACAGCCCAAATACCAAACCGAAATTACCGTATTGCGCAAACAACTGCCCCGAAAATTTAAAACTGCCTCCTTTAACATAGACAACGCCTACCTGAGCAACTACCAAACCCAAAACGTGGTTGCCTGTATAAAAGGCACACAACAACCCGACAGCTTTTTTGTGTTTACCGCCCATTACGACCATATTGGGCAAATGGGCAACAAACAATATGTGCCCGGCGCAAACGACAACGCCGCCGGCGTGGCCATGCTGCTTAATCTCATGCAGCATTACGCCCAAAACCCGCCGCCGTTTTCGGTGGCTTTTATTGCATTTGGCGCCGAAGAACTGGGGCTGCTCGGTTCAAAATATTTTACCGAAAACCCGCTGTTTCCACTTCAAAACATTAAATTCTTATTTAACCTCGATTTGGTGGGAACCGGCGATGAAGGCCTGATGGCGGTAAATGCCACCGAATTTCCCGATGCCTTTAACCTGTTGCAGCAACTTAATACCCAATACAATTACCTGCCTGCCATAAAAAGCCGCCCGCCCGCCGCCAACAGCGACCAACACTGGTTTTACCAAAACGGCGTGCCTTGTTTTTTTCTTTATACCATGGGCGGCATACAAGCCTACCACGATGTGTTTGACCGCCCCGAAACCCTGCCCCTTACCAAATTTACCAACCTTTGTACCCTGCTTACCCAGTTTGTGCAGCATTATAAAAAATAATCCCGCTTTGCCTGCCACCTCATGAAACCCCATAAACTGCCCCTGCTTTTTACCGGCTTGTACCTCATTGCCATGTGTGCGCTGGCATTCTTTGCCAACGGCACCGGCGACGAAGGTGACAGTGTATCGCACTACCTCTTTGCAAGATACGCTTTTCAGCACACTGCCAACTTTTTAGACCACTGGGCAAAACCCATTTTTGTGTTGCTGGCAGCACCGTTTGCACAATTGGGTTTTGTGGGGGTAAAACTCATGAATATTGGGTTTGGCACCCTTGCGGCTTGGTTTACATACAGGGTTGCCCGGCATCTTGCCATACCCAATTCATGGGCCGCCATGTTGTTTGTTATGCTGGCGCCCATGCACATTTACCTCACCCTGTCGGGCCTTACCGAACCGCTGTTTGCCCTGTGGCTTATTGCCGCAGTTTTTCTGGCAGTGCGGGGGCAGGTAACAGAATCGGTTATCTGGGTTTCGTTTTTGCCCTTTGTACGCTCCGAGGGGTTGGTTATTTTGTGCGTGTATGTGCTGTATCTGCTTGCCGTTAAAAAATGGCGCCTGCTGCCTTTGCTCTTTACCGGCCATGCAGTGTACAGTGTTGCGGGGTATTTTTATTACGGCAGTTTGTGGTGGGTATTTACCAAAATACCTTATGCCTCCAACAGTTCGGTATATGGGTCGGGTAAATTGCTGCAATTTGTAAAGGGGCTACAGGAAGTTATAGGTGCTCCAATGTATGTGTTGCTGGGCATAGGGTTGCTGTATGGCGCCTTTATGTTGTTTAAAAACCTCCGTTCCCTGTCTTACCGGCACATGGCTGCCACCGAGCTATGGCTGGTATATGGCTGCTTTACCGCCTATGTTATTGCACATACCTTGTTCTGGTATTTCGGGTTGTTCAAATCTTTCGGGTTGTTGCGCGTATTGGTGGGTATTGTTCCGCTTTCGGCAATTATATGCTTACGCGGGCTTAACACCATTGCCGCTGTTTTAAGGCAAAACAGTAAAGTGCAACAGGCATTAACTGCCGGAATTGCGGCCCTTGTTTTTGCCTTTACCCTTTTTGGCGAAGAGTGGAAAAACCACTTGTTTTTGCGCGCCGACCAACAGGCACAAACCGAAATGGCCAACTACCTTGGAAACCGTTTTACCGGTTACAAATATTATTTTGATGCTCCTTATATTGCCATGCTAATGAATGTTGATATGTTTGATAAGAGCAAAAAAGAAAGCACTTCAGAACTATTTACCGGTAAAGCCATTCCCGATAAAAGCCTGATAATATGGGACGACTGGTACTCTGTGGTAGATATAAGAACCAACCTGGAAATGCTTACCGGCGATAACCGCTTTGAACTGCTGCGCTCGTTTGAAGCGCCCGACCCGTGGGGCAACCGCCGCGCCACCTATGTGTTTAAGAAAAAGCAATTTCATGCTAACGACAGCAGCGCCACAACCACCCTGTTCAGCACCGGCTTTGAAAACGTGCCCCCTGCCCAAGCCGGCCGCTTAGACAGCCTGCACGCTTTTGAGGGTAAATTTTGTGCCGTTGCTTCATCGGGCGCACCTTACTCCCCCGGTTTTGACCTGCCTGTGGCAGAGCTTTCCCGGTTTACAGGCAAGGTTTTGCGGGCAGATGCGCAGGTTTTTATAGCCCAAAAAGAACCCAACCAATACAAACAACCGTTGTTGGTTATTTCTTTTGAAAACGAAAAAAGCTACAGTTTTAACCCGCTGCACCTGCAAGATGTAGCGCCCGAAGGTAAATGGCAACAGGTATCTTTTGAAACTGCCATACCGCCGGCGCAAACCGCCAAAGACCATGTAAAAGTGTATGTTTATAACCCCTCAGACGGGCCGGTTTATATAGACAACCTCACCGTAACCGTGGCAGAACCTGTAAAGTAAATTTGGTGTATGGCTGTTTTGTAAACTTGTTGCCCTTTTTAGCTGAACAGTATGTTGCCAACATCGGGGGTTTTGCAAACCTATTTCGGTTCATGCTTTTTTTCCTGTTTCCGATGTTCTTTTTCCTGTTCTTTCTCCTGTTTGCGCTGCTCTTTCAGTTTTGTCAGGTCGTTTATGTATTGTTGGTAAAGTTGCCGCACCTGTTCCTCCTGTTGCAGGCTGCTTTGACGAAACTGTTGTATGTCTTTAAGAAAAACACCCGAATCAAATACAATATCCTGCCGGGTAACGGATGTTTGCATATTGGCGGGCATATTCTTACCCGCCCACTTAAAAGCCCCCTTACTGCTGCTGTTGAGCACAAAACCCGATGAAAACTGCAACATAACCACTGTGCCGTCTATGGCAGCCCAACCGTTTCTTTTTAAAGAAAATTTAGATTTGGGAGGGTATGCCGACCTTTTCCGCATATCGGAACTCCACTGCTTAAACAGCAAATCGAGCGCAAACAGGTAATTTCCCAATTTAGAATCGTACTTTTGGGGTTGTATAACCGAGTGCCACGCTACATACCAATGCGGGCGGTCTAAGGTTATATTTATAGATTTAAATGCCAGCATTGCCACAGGGTACAGGTCGTTGCCAATGCCGCTTATCTTGTATTCATCATAAAAATCATGCTGCACTTCATCATGTTTACCCCAGTTATAAACGTAGTGGTAACCCTGCTGTGCGGAAAACATATATTCCTCCGTTGCCGAAAAAATTAAAAATTGCAGGTTGATATTATAATCAAACCGGCTGCTCAAATAATTACACTCTACAGATTGGCAGTGCACCAAAAAAGCGGCTTCTACGGTAAACCGTATTTGTTGCGTAGCGGGTAAATAATAACCGTCGCTTACCGAAATACGGAACATTTGCAGTTTATCTGCCCTGCGCTCCGATACAATATCAAAGCCGTTAATAATAACGGTATGCTGATAATTGTCGGTAAAATTTTTCGGCGCATCGGCCAGTACTTCAAAAGTGGCGGCGTGCATATCGCCCAATTTACCCGAAAACCTGATGGTTTTTTGTGCCGGCTGTATAGTTACGCCGTTAGCAGCCACATAAGAATAAAAGCCGTTGTACATACCGGCATCGGGGCCAATGCCGGTGGCGGAGGTATGGTAAAATGTGGCGGTAAACGGAAACCCCGAAAACTCCGGCGGGTTTTCAATATAACTGCCCAGCCGGTTGAGGCGGTGGTTGTAGCTCCATTGATGGGTAAAGCCGCGCCATACTACGGCACCACTTCCATACAGGAGGGTATCGGGATGCGCCTGCTTGGTGCTGTCTTGCGCCCAAAGCAAGGGTGTATTGATGCAATAAATCAGCAAGGATGCCAGCCATCCCAAAAACCGGCAGTGGTTGGCCAACCAAAACGGGCGGTTGCGTAACATGGCGGTTGCACAGCATTATTGTGGTAAACAAGATTTACATATAACGAACACGGAATAAAATAATTGTTTAACCCGTATTTTTTTGTAAAAACATGTTTGCTAAAACAAAATAACCAGGCACAACCTGTTAAAGCACACCCTGCAATAAACGCTTATTTAACCACTGCCACCACGCCCTTTTTTACCGTTATGCCGGCGGCTTTTATATGGTAGGCATACATGCCGGCGGGCAGGTTGGCAATGGGTACGGCAGTAGTTGTTTGGGTTAAGGCCTGTTGCAACACGGATTGTTGTTGCAGATTATACAACTCAATAAACCCTTGGCTTAGCAGGTTGGGCAATTCTACCTGCAAATGCTGTTGTGTTTGGTACACCCTGATTTTATCTGCAATACTGCCAAAAAGCGGAACTATGCCGGTATAGGTGGCAAACAACACCTGGTCAACATAAAGCACACTGCCGCTTTGCCCTTGTCCGGTTGCGCCGCCGCCACTGGAAGTAATAACCACATACATACTGTCGGGTATATCTTGGGTGTAGTAGGTAAAAAGCAGTTCAAATTTGGTGTATTCCGAAACGGTTGTTAGAACAGACATTGCCGCCTGCGCAACGGTATCGCGCTTGCCGGTTTGCGTATTGTAATGCCAAAGTTGGGCAAACAGCACGGCAGAGTCGCCATTTTCGGGAAAGTATTTGTAATAACCCTCAAATGCTTCGGGGCGGGTATTGGCATTGTACGGAAGCCCGGGTTGTACGCCGTTTAACCCCAGTGCCACATCAAAATTGCCGGTATAAAGCAAGCCGGGTATGAGGTTGCCAAAAAAAGTTTTGGTTTCGAGGCGGGCGGCATAATCTTCAAAAGGAGCATCGGTGGTTTGGGTTACGGTTTGGGGCGCCCCAATAAGCGCCAGAACATTTAAGGTACTCCAGCCGGGCGGCTCGGTATAAAGTCCGCCGGCTTCCTCCTGCCACGTTTCAAAATAGCCGTTTTCGGGAATTTGGGCGTTGGCAGAGCAGGTAAAAAAGAACACAAAAAACAAAATAGCAGGTAATTGTTTCATCATCGTTTACAAGTTAACAGATTATGGTATGGGTAGTTTACCTCCCTTCGGGCAACTTACCGTTGTTGCGTTTGCAGCGCTTTTGTGCTTCGGTTTGTGGTTACTCATTTTCCCAATTCATGCAGCGTTTTACCGCTTTTTTCCAGCCGTAATACAGCTTTTGGCGTGTTTCAAATGGCATTTGCGGACTAAACAGGGCATTGCGTTGCCAGTGTTGGGCAATTTGCTCCTGTGTGTATAGCCCAACATGCAACCCTGCTAAGTAGGCTGCACCAAGGGCGGTGGTTTCTATTATTGCCGGCCGCTCAACGGATACACCCAAAATATCTGCCTGAAACTGCATGAGCAGGTTGTTGGCCGATGCACCGCCATCTACCCGAAGGGCGTTGAGCGGCAGGCCCGAATCCATTTCCATGGCCTGCAACACATCGGCAGTTTGGTAGGCCAGAGATTCAAGGGTGGCTCTTACCAAATGCGCCTTTTTTATACCCCGCGTTAGCCCGAAAATGGCGCCGCGGGCATACATATCCCAATACGGGGCGCCTAAACCGGCAAAGGCCGGCACCACATACACGCCGCCGTTATCGGGTACTTTCATGGCCAAAAACTCCGAGTCGCCGGCTTCGTCAATAATTTTCAGCCCGTCTCGCAGCCATTGTACGGCAGCGCCGGCAATGAACACACTGCCTTCCAGGGCGTAGGTTACCTGCCCGTTTAAGCCCCATGCAATGGTAGTAAGCAGCCCCGATTGCGACTCGATGCGCTTGCTGCCGGTGTTCATAAGCATAAAACAGCCCGTTCCGTAGGTGTTTTTGGCCATGCCGGTTTCAAAACAAGCCTGCCCAAAGAGGGCAGCCTGTTGGTCGCCGGCTACGCCGCAAACAGGTATGGATACGCCGTTGAAAAATTCGGGTAAGGTGTTGCCAAAATTACCGCTTGAATTACACACATCGGGCAGCATTGCAGCAGGTATGTTCAGTTCGGCAAGCAGTTGTTCGTCCCATTTCAGGGCATCAATATTATACAGCATGGTGCGCGAGGCATTGCTGTAATCGGTGGCATGTACGGTTCCGCCGGTAAGTTTGTAAATGAGCCAGGTATCTATGGTGCCGAAAAGCAGGTGCCCGTCTTCGGCTTTTTGGCGGGCATTGGGTATGTTGTCTAAAATCCAGTTAATTTTGGTGCCCGAAAAATAGGCGTCAATTACCAGCCCGGTGTGTTTTTTTACATACGGCTCCAGCCCTTTTGCCTTCAGGTTGTCGCAAATGGGTGCGGTGCGGCGGTCTTGCCAAACAATGGCATTGCAAACCGGTTGTCCGGTTCGGCGGTCCCATACTACGGTGGTTTCGCGTTGGTTGGTAATGCCTATGGCCGCCACCTGTTTGGGGCTGATTCCGCTGTTTTTAACCACCTCTTGTGCCACCTGCAACTGGGTATTCCAGATTTCGAGGGGGTTGTGCTCTACCCAACCGGCATGAGGGTAAATTTGGGTAAATTCTTTTTGCGCCACCGCTACCGGTTGCCCGCCGGTATTAAACAAAATAGCCCTTGAACTGGTGGTGCCCTGGTCTAAGGCAAGAATATAGGTTTGCGACATTGTTTTTTGTGTTTAAGGGGTAAATTTACCAAAAAAACCGAAGTTGTAAAAAGTCAGCCGAAAAAATAAAACCTAAATATGTGCAGGAAAAACATACCCGTTGCTATATTTGTTTATAAATCAAAATGGCATCAATATGGATAAGCCTGGATATTGGATTTATTTATTTATTTGCCTGCTGCCTGGCTTGATAGTTGTTTGCTTTGTCGCAGCAGATGGCAATCAGGAACTAATGGCTAAAGGTGAGATGCTTGGTACTTTAGGCATAATAGTTTTTTGGATTGGAGTTGTTATTAATGAAAAATATTTCAAAAATAGGAATGATTAATCAATAACATCGCTATCGTTGTAAAGCGGATGCAATGTGTTTACATCTTTTTCAATAAAATAACCTCTGGCATTTTAAACTTGTCATCGTTCTCACGGTAACGGTTTGCAACTTTGGCAGACATTGCGATATATACCGCAATTTATCAGACAGTTCTAAATATAGCTAATAGAAGAAAATATTACCCTAAATCGGGCATTTACCTTTGGCGCTTACAACCTGCAAACAGGCAGTTTCGGGCAGCGGGTAAAGTATTTTTACCATAGCGAAGTGGTTGGCGGTTCATATAATATTTAACAAAAGTTAAAAAAGTCTGTTTATAGCACAAGGATGGCAGTAAGTTGGTTAATTTTGCAGCGTTTTTACCGGTTTACCAAACTTACCCATGCTGCCACACCACATTACCTTTGCCAATCCGGGTTTTCTTGCGTTGCTGCTGCTACTGCCGTTGCTTGCCTTGTGGCAGTGGCGCAGGTACCAACAGCAATACCCCGAACTGAAAATGTCTTCCCTTTCGGCATTTCGCGGAACGGGTACGTGGAAATCGGCCTTGCGCCCCTTTTTAAGCTTGTTTAAATTAGCTGCCTTTACCCTGCTGGTAATTGCACTGGCACGGCCCCAAAATAAATTTGCCGAAGAAAAAATTACCGCCGAAGGCATTGACATTGTGTTGTCTATGGACGTTTCGGGCAGTATGCTGGCACGCGATTTTGAACCCGACCGCTTAGGCGCCGCCAAACAAGTGGCCCAAGACTTTATCAACACCCGAAAATACGACCGCATAGGGCTGGTGGTTTTTGCCGGAGAAAGTTTTACCCAATGCCCCACCACCACCGACCACGCCGTACTGCGCACCCTGCTGGAACAAACCCAAAGCGGTATGCTGGAAGACGGAACCGCCATTGGCATGGGGCTGGCTACTGCCGTAAGCCGCCTGCAAGACAGCAAAGCCAAAAGCAAGGTCATTATTTTACTTACCGACGGGGTAAACAACGCCGGGTTTATTGACCCCCTTACCGCCGCCGAAACCGCCCTGCAAACAGGGGTAAAGGTTTATACCATTGGCGTGGGCACGCGCGGCTATGCACCCTATCCGGTACAGGGCTTTTTTGGCGTGCAGTACCAGCGTATGCAGGTAGAAATAGATGAGGCGCTGCTGCAAAAAATAGCCGAACTAACCGGCGGGCGCTATTTCCGCGCCACCGAAAACACCAGCCTGCGCCAAATTTACGATGAAATTAACCAACTCGAAAAAACAAAAATAGAAGTAACCACCATTAGCCGGTTTACCGAGCGTTTCCACCTGTTTGCCCTGCTGGCAGCCATCTGCCTGGCTATGGAAATACTGCTCCGTAATACCGTATTCAGGGGTATTAACTGATATTGAGATTTCGCTCACTAACCGATAACTATGTTTAAATTTGAAAACAGCGCCTGGTTTTACGCCCTTTTGCTCCTACCGCTTTTTATCTGGTTTTTCAGGGCAAGTATGCAATGGCAGCGCAACGCAAGCGCAAAACTGGGGCAAAATGCACTTATAAGCCGCCTCATGCCCGATTTTTCGGCACAAAAACGGCGCACCAAATTTTTGCTCTACCTGTTTGCCTATTGTTTTATTATTACCGGGCTGGCCAACCCGCAGGTGGGCGCCAAATTAGAAAAGGTAAAACGGCAGGGCATTGATGTAATGATTGCCATTGACGTATCGAACAGCATGTTGGCCGAGGATATACAACCCAACCGCCTTGAACGGGCAAAACAATTGGTTTCGCGCATTATAGACAACATGAAAGATGACCGTATAGGGCTTATTGTATTTGCCGGAAATGCCTACCTGCAAATGCCGCTCAGTTCTGATTATGCCGCCGCAAAACTGTTTCTGAAAACCATAAACCCCGATATTGTGCCTACGCAGGGAACAGCCATTGCCGCCGCCATAGAACTGTCTCAAAGCGCTTTTTCCGATGAATCGAAAACGCACAACGCTTTGGTTATTATTTCCGATGGCGAAAACCACGAAGCCGATGCCGTAGAAACTGCAAAAAAAGCCGCCGCCGAGGGTTTGGTTATTTACACCCTGGGTATAGGCTCACCCGAAGGCGTGCGCGTGCCCGTGGTGGTAAACGGCCGCACTGCCGATTATAAGCGCGACAACAGCGGAAACTACGTGGTTTCTAAACTGAACGAATCCATTTTGCAAGATGTTGCAAGCAGCGGAAATGGTAAATACCTGCGCATTGCCGGTGCAAAAGATGAAGTTGCCAGTGTGCTTGCCGCCTTAGACACCCTTCAGAAACGCACCTTTGAAGACCATGTTATTACCGATTATGCCGACCAGTTTCAGTATTTTATAGCCATTGCCCTTATTTTGTTGCTTATTGAGTTTTTTACCTCAGAACGCAAAAGCGCCCGTTGGGCAGGCTGGAACCTATTTGAAAACGAACCCCAAAAATAACCAATATAAAACCACCGCTACCTATGTCAGTAAAAACCTTCTTTTGTGTTGCGTTGCTTGCCATTTTACCCGCAGCAATGTTTACCCTGCCCGCACAGGCGCAGTCTGCAAAAAATCTCATCAGGCAGGGAAACCAAAAGTACAGCAACGGCGAGTACGGACTGGCCGAGGTAGATTACCGCGCATCGGCCGATAAAAACAACCCTCAAACCAACCATACCGCCGCTTTCAACCTTGGCGACGCCCTTTTTAAACAAGGCCGCTACGAAGAAGCCGCCGCCCAGTTTGACCAGGCCGCCAAAACCGCCCAAAACAGCCAACTCAAATCAAACGCCTATTACAATATGGGAAATGCGCTGCTTAAATCGCAAAAACTGCCCGAAAGCATAGAAGCCTACAAAAACGCACTGCGGCAAAACCCCAGCAATGCCGATGCCAAATATAACCTGACCTATGCCCGTAAAATGCAGCAACAACAACAACAGCAGCAGCAAAACCAGCAAAACAAAGACCAACAACAACAGCAGCAAGACCAGCAGCAACAACAAGACCAACAACAACAGCAACAAGACCAGCAGCAGCAAGACCAACAACAACAACAGCAGCAGCAGGATAAACAACAGCAACAGAACCAGCAAGACCAACAACAACAACAGCAGCAAGGTAAAGAAGGAAATGAGCAAAACCAACAGCAAAACGCCGCTCAAATGAACGGTCAGGAACGGAAACTTAGCAAAGAAGAAACCGCCCGTTTGCTGGAAGCCCTTAAAAACGAAGAACTGAAAGTACAGCAAAAGTTAAAACAAAGGCAGGGCAAGGCCAATAAAACCCCCGTTGACAAAGATTGGTAGGGTAATACCGCTTTTTACCCCGGCTATAACCGCAAACAGGTAAAAATTATTCTTCGGGTTATAAAACTTTAAGAAAAAAAGCATGGCAAGTTGTACAAAAAATGAAATTAGTATTTATCACTTGCCGATGAGCGCTAATTCCTTTGCCAACTTTGCGAAAAACTTTGCGAACTTTGCGTTTACAACAATACTTTTATCCGAAAAACACGCGAAATACAAAGCAATAAAAAGGTAACATTAGTTCAAAACTTAGCCGCAGATACTTTTCATACAGCTTTTTAGATTGCCAGCGTAGTAACATGAAAAATAACCCCCTACTTATTACAGCATTGCCAAAATACGCCCGCCGGTGTGCTGTTGCCCTTTGTTTTTTATTGCTCCAACTATACCTGCCTTGGGGCGAAAAGGCGGTGGCACAGTCGTTTTCGGTTAAGCCCACGTCGGTTGATGTAAGTACCGATGAACAATTTCAGATAACCTATTCGCTGCAAAATGTAGGTATGCGCGATTTTCAGGGTCCCAATTTAGACGATTTTTTTGTGGTGGGCGGCCCAAATAAATCGCAAAGTATGCAAATTATCAATGGCAGCATGAGCAGTTCGGTAAGCATCAGCTATGTGTTACAACCCAAAAAGTCGGGTAATTTTACCATTCCGCCGGCTACGGTTATTACAGACCGCCGTAAAACCCTGCGCAGCGAACAGGTAAGCGTCAGCGTATCAAAAGGTCGGCCGCAACCCAAGGCAACGCCGCCTCCGGCATCGGGCAGGCAGGGAAATAACCCGGCATCGGGCAACGAAAAGATTTGGGTGGCTGCCATTCCCGATACCTCAGCAGTGTGTGTCGGGCAGCAAATTACCGTCATCTACCGCCTATATACCAACGTTGACGTAGCCAACTACGGCATTCAAACCCCGCCGTCTTTTACCGGCTTTTGGGTAGAAGACATTACCCCCACCTACCAGCAAACACCCGGCACCACCACCTGGAACAACCAGCAATACCGCACCTTAGACCTTAAAAAATATGCCCTGTTTCCGCAACGCCCCGGAACCCTGCAAATAGACCCTATGGAGGTGCAGGTAATTATAAGAGTGCCCGACCCAAACGCCGGCGGCGGTTTTTGGGGCAACATGTTTTATACCAACCAAACCCTCAACCTCACTACCGACCCAATTAAAATTGCTGTTGCCGACCTGCCGCAGCAAGGAAAACCCGATAACTTTACCGGCGCCGTGGGGCAGTACGAAATTAACACAGTACTGGGCAACCCCAACGTGGAAACCAACGAATCTATTGACCTGAAAGTGACCATTTCGGGTACCGGAAACATGAAACTCATTGACCTGCCGCAGCCCGGTTTTCCGCCTTCGTTTGAAGTGTATGAACCCGAAGTGAACGAAGAAACCTTTACCCAACAAGACAAGGTAAAAGGCCGGAAAACATACGATTTTACCCTCATTCCTTCCGAAGCCGGACAACAACAACTCCCTTCCATCGGGTTTAGTTTTTACAACCCCGAAACCCGAAGCTACCAAACGGTTACAACACCACCCATACCGGTTAACATACGGCAGGGTAAAACGCCCGCCAAAACCGGCGCCAATGCCGAAAAACCGGGCACGCTCATGCCGCTTAACCCAAGTTTGCGCCTGTTTACAACAAACAGCCGTTTTTTTGGCTCTGTGGCGTATTATGCCTTATCGGGGTTGCCGGTGTTACTGTTTTTGGGTGCCGCCATACGCATCAGGCGCCGCAAGCAAGAATTGTCCCACCCCTTCGCCCTGCGGCAAAAACAGGCGCAAAAAGTAGCCATACAACGCCTTGCAGGAGCGCAAACACATTTACAGCAAAACAACAAACGCGCTTTTTACGATGAGGTAATAAGGGCTGTTTGGGGTTACCTCAGCGACCGTGTGCATATACCGGCCAGCCAATTAGATAAAGATAATATTGCGGCCATTTTGCAGCAAAACGGCGCCACACAAGCCGCCATAGAACAACTGCTGCAAATTATTACCCATTGCGAAATTGCCCTTTTTGCCCCCGCCGCCGAAGCAGGAACCATGAGCAGTACCTACGAAAACGCCAAAAATGCCATTGCCAGAACAGAAGAAGATTTAAATGCCGCCCAATTAACCAAACCCTGATTTTTTGCGCCAATTATGCTCAAAACTATTGTAAAACACCTGCTTTTTTGCTGCCTTTTCATACTGCTGTGTCAACCGGCGCTGCCCGGCAACCCCGCAGCAGATTTGGTAAAACAGGGCAACGATGCCTACGCCGGCGCCGATTATGCCAAAGCCGCCCAATTGTACGAACAGGCACTTGCACAAGGCGTTGAATCGGCGGCCTTGTACTACAATTTGGGCAACGCTTACTACCGGCAGCAAAAAACCGCCTTTTCCATACTCAACTATGAGCGGGCTTTAAAACTGCAACCCCACAACAAGGCAGCGCAAAACAACCTGCAATTAGCCAAAGAACGCATTGCCAACCCCATTGACGAACTGCCCGAAGTATTTTACCGCCGTTGGTGGGCTGCCGTATTGGGCATACTGCCATCGGGTATATGGGCAGGGGGAGCCGTATTGTTTTTATGGCTGTCGGCAGGACTGGGCATCTTGTTTTTCCTTTCGGCAACCGCAAAGCAAAAAAAATACAGTTTTGCCGGTGCTGTTTCCTGCCTTGTATTGGCTGTTCTGTTGCATGTTTTTGCCTATAACCGCCACCAAAATGAAACCGCCAAAAACTATGCGGTAATTATGCAGCCGGCCGCAAACCTTAAAAAAGGCCCTTCAGACAGCAGCGAAAGTACCGCCGAACTGCCCGAAGGAGCAAAGGTGCGAACCAACGAAAGGGTAAACGGCTGGGTGCGCATAACCCTTACCGATAACCGCGAAGGGTGGGTAAATGAACAAAACCTTACAACCATATAATGCCGCTTAAAACATACGCTGCTTTTCTGCTTTTATGGCTTTGCCCGTTTGGTTTTTCCTGCTTATTATCTGCCCAAAAAACACCGCCGCCAAAGTTAATTTGCGGCCCCATGCAGGGGCATACCACACACAACCAAACAAATATTTGGCTGTTGTGCAAAAATGCCCGACAAGCAGAAATGCAACTTTTCCTGCCCGAACAAGAAAATATTGCCATTAGCCAAATTATAAAACCCGATACCACCAATACGCTTTGGGGGCATGCTCCGGTGCAGTTGCAGTTTGAAGGGCTGCTGCCGGATACCACGTACCGGTATCGGTTACTGCTTAACCAAAAAGAGGTAAAAACAGGTACACTGCGAACCCTTAAACCACCGGGCACATCTGATTTCTCTTTTATTGCCGGCTCCTGCGCCTGGATGCCGCTGAGTTTTTGGGAAGACATTCAGCCCGGTGTAACCAACGCCACTTACCGCAATGCGGCCAAAAGCAACGCCGATTTTATGATTTGGCTGGGCGATGACCTTTACTTCAGAAGCGGTGACTGGAAAAGCTACAACGCCATGTTTGCCCGATATATAACCATGCGCTCCTTTAAACCGCTGCACCCGCTGCTGCAAGCCATGCCGCAATATGCCATTTGGGACGACCACGATTTTGGCCCCGATAACTCCAACAGCGCCAATAACCCTGCAAAAGACTGGGCGTTGCAATTGTTTAAACTCTTTTGGGCAAACCCCGCCTACGGTACGCCACAAACGCCGGGTGTTTTTTACAATTTCAGCTACCAGGATGCCGAGTTTTTTCTGCTCGACGACCGGTATAACAAAGAAATGCCGCACCAACACACCCACGGCTCTATGTTTGGCACCGAACAATGGAACTGGCTGGCAGAACAACTGCAAAACTCAACCGCTACTTTTAAATTTGTGGTGTGCGGCGTGCAAATGCTTATTGAAAAATCATCGGCAGAGGGGCTTAAAGAATTTCCGCAAGAACAACAACGGTTTTTAGATATGCTGGAAGAGCACCGGATTAAGGGAGTTATTCTGCTGAGCGGCGACCGCCATTTTGCCGAATTATACCGCCTGCAACGCCCCAATTCCTATGACTTGTATGAGGTAACCACCTCGCCCCTGAGTGCCATTACCACCGGCATTTTGCTTGGCAATAAAGGTTCACAACGGGCAGTACCCAAAACTAAATGGCGAAAACCCAATTTTGCGCGGTTTACCATAACCGGCAGTGCCAACAACCGCATTTGTACCGTATATTTGTGCAACAAAAGGGGTAAAACCGTTTGGCAAAAATCATGGAAACAAACCGATTTGGGTTATTAAAACAACAAATTGCACCAGTAACACCATGATTGGAACCGATATACACGCCGCCAAATTGCTGCTGGAAGCCGGAGAACCGGTTGCCATTCCTACCGAAACAGTGTATGGCCTGGCAGCAAATGCTTTTAATGAAAATGCGGTACTAAAAATATTTCTCACCAAAAACCGCCCTGTTTTCGACCCGCTTATTGTACATACCGGCAGTATAGAACAAATAACCACACTGGTAACCGGTATGCCCGAAACCGCCCGATGTTTGGCGCAGCAGTTTATGCCCGGCCCGCTTACCCTGCTGCTGCCCAAAAAAGATGTAATACCCGATTTGGTAACCAGCGGGCTGCCGCATGTGGCGGTTCGGGTGCCCAACCACCCGCTTACCCTGCAACTGCTCAGCAGCCTCAGTTTTCCGTTGGCAGCGCCCAGCGCCAACCCGTTCGGGTATGTAAGCCCCACTACGGCACAGCATGTGCAAGACCAGTTAGGCGAAAAAATACCCTATATTCTTGATGGCGGCGCTTGCAATATTGGTATTGAATCTACCATTATAGGCTTTGATACCATGCCGCCAACGGTGTACCGGATGGGCGGCATAAGCATAGAGCAAATTGAAGCGGTAATTGGCAAAGTGCTGGTACAAACGCACTCCAGCTCAAACCCGCGCGCCGCCGGAATGCTGAAAAGCCACTATGCACCGCGCAAAAAGGTAATTATAGGCAATATACCTCAACTGCTGCACCGGTTTTCGGAAGAAAACAGGCGCGGAGAGGTGGGGGTGTTGTCGTTTATGCACGATTACGGCTGCCCGAAGCAGGTTATTTTATCGGCCGAAGGCAATCTTAACCAGGCAGCCGGCCGCCTTTTTGCCGCCTTGCGCACATTAGACAGTCTTCCTTTGTCGGTTATTTTAACCGAACCTGTGCCCGATGTTTTTATAGGACGCGCCATAAACGACCGCCTGAAAAGAGCCGCCGCCGGACAAACCCACACCGAAGACGGCGAATGGTAAGCAGCCTGATGCTGTTTATGCTGAATGGTGCATTATTTTTCCTTGCCGGGCAAACCGGCAATTTTTTGAGCAGCCTGAATAATTTCGGAGGGCAGCATAATAATGGTGGCGGTATTGTTGTCAATGCCAATTTCGGAGAGCATTTGCAGGCGGCGAAGTTCAAGGGCAATGGGGCTTTCGCTCATTTGCATGGCGCCTTGGGTAAGTTTTGTTGATGCTTCCAGTTCGGCTTCGGCTTTAATAATGCGGGCGCGTTTTTCGCGCACAGCTTCGGCTTCGCGGGCCATGGCACGCTGCATGGCTTCGGGAATTTCCACATCTTTCATTTCCACCATTTCTATTTTAATGCCCCAGGGTTCGGTGGTTTCATCAACAATTTTTTGCAATTTGCTGTTAATTTCTTCGCGCTCTCGCAGCACCTCGTCTAACATGTGTTGGCCAATAATGTTGCGCAGCGTAGTTACCGAAAACTGGTAAACTGCCTGGTTGTAGTTGGCAACCTGCAAAATGGCTTTTTGGGGGTCAATTACTTTATACCATAATACAGCGTTTACTTTAATGGTTACACTGTCTTTGGTAATGGTTTCCTGCTGCTCAAGGTCAACAGTGCGGGTTCTTATATCTACCATTTGCTGCCGTTCAATAAGCGGAATGAGGTAAAACAAACCGGGGCCGCGTATGCCCTGATACCTGCCCAGCCTGAAAACAATAGCTCTTTGATATTCCTGGGCAATGCGAATGCCGGAAAGCAAAATTACTGCCACAATGGCGGGAATTAAAAAAGAAGGTTCCATACAACTATAATTTGGAGGTTAAAAAGATGTACAAATGTTTTGGCTTGAACCTAAACTTCAAGCAGGCAGCAGCAGGCCTTCATGGGTTATTTCTGCAAAAGTAAAATCAATACCCAATGCTATACAAGGTAAGTATAAACTGTGGTAATAAGGTTCCCAATCGGCATACTTTTGGGGGTTTTTGGCAAAAAACACCACTTTTGTTACCTGTAAGCGTGCAAGTTGCGTTTGCACTATTTCAGATATTTGTGAAACTTCTTCGGGCAGGAGGGCATGGTCATAGAAGGGTATTTTATGATAGGGCGCCAACAGCCCAAATTTACCCGATAATATGCGGAACTTTACCCTGTCTGTGCGGCTTTTTTGGTAAATGCGGCGTATTCTCCCTGACAGATACCGCCGAATGGCAGGCATTGGAGGTTCATCGGGTTGCTTTTGTTTGCAACAAGTGGTGCAATAAAGGGTAAGTCTGGTTTTATTGCTGTTAGCTATCATCGGGTACAAGAAAGAGGAGGTTACAACTGCTTTAACTGCTGCCGGTCGTGCCCGTACACATCAGTTCCGAAGCGCAGGTTGCCCTCGGCATCGGTCCAGGCGGTAAGGTAATAAATGGTAACACTTACGGGTTTCGGCAATCGGGCATATTGTTCTTTGCCGCTGTTCATGGCTTTGGTAATGCCGCCTTCGCCCCAGTTGCTGCCCTGCAGCAGTTCCATGGCCAGTTTTTTGGGTTCGGCCACACGCACGCACCCGTGGCTTTGGGCGCGGTGGGCGCTGCCAAAATCTACTTTGTTGGGGGTGTCATGTATGTAAATGCCAAAGTTGTTGTCAAACGGAAATTTAACCAACCCCATGCTGTTGGTAGGTTTGGGTCGCTGCCTCATTTTTACCCGTTTTTTGTTAATGGTGCTCCAGTCCACATCGCGCGGATCTACCTTTTTGCCGTCAACAAACACATCAACATCTGCCACTATCAAAACGGCGGGGTTTCTTAAAATATACTCCATTTCTTCCTGGGCAATGTTGGTAGGAATGGTCCAGGTAGGGCTGAAAATAACGTTGCTCATGGGCTTGTTTACCAAAACGGGGGTGGCATTTTTGGGTTCGCCCACCACTACGGTTATCTGGTCAATTTCTTTGTTGTTGTCAAACACGTGCATTTTAAATTCGGGAATATTAACCCAAACACGCCTGCTGCTGACCGAGTCGGGGTGTGGCAGCCACCGGTAGCGCTCCATGTTAAGGGCAATTTTTTTCACTGCATCTTCGTAGGTAAGATTGTAGTTGGGTACTTTGCCTTTCGGGTTTTTTTCGGCTTCGGAGCGGTAAGCAGCAAGTTGTTTTTGCAGTTGCTTATAACCATCATAAGCGGGCGTCGCATTGGCAATAAGGGTATCTATGGCATTGTTTTGTATGGCTTTTAGCAGGTTTTGCGCCAGGGGCGGTTGTTTGGCGGCTACATCCCACATTCGGCTTGGCGTAATATACCCGGTTTGCAGGTGCGATGTATAAGCCAGCGCCGATGCACTGAGCAAGGCATCGAACTGTGCTTTGTTGGGCAAAAGGGTATCTACTGCCGGCGTATCGGTGGCAAAAAGGCTGGTATAGAGGTTGTTGAGTTGTTGATACTGGTATTGCCCGGGTTTTAAGGCGTGCTGCGGCGCCTGTTGCAATTGCTGTAAAAATTGTTGAACGGCGGGCAGCGGCAAACCGGTTTCGGGGTTTAACCAAAGAGGTTTGGCTGTTCCTTTTGGGTACAACTGTTCAAACTGTTGGTGCAAAAAAGCCGCATTTTTAGGCCGGAACATTTTTGCAAGGCTATCGGGAGTGTAGGTGGTTGCAAGCAACTGCGCTATGTTTACCTGCAATACCGAGTCGGCAAAGGCAATGCGCCGGGCTGTTTTATTTTCGCTGCTCATAGAAGGAAAACCCTTGCAGGCTGCCAATAAAACGGCAATAAACAGGTAAAACAGCAGCAGGGGTTGTTTGCTCAAACTATTTAACATACAAACGGGTTTTATTGAACAGGTAAAAATTACAATTACCAAAAGTATGGCAAAGATACATAAAGCCCTGCTAATTAACCATAAAACAGCCGTTTTGCCGCTTGTTTGCCTTTTTTTTCGGGGTTATACATACAAAAAACGCTTTAGTTTTACTGAATCTTAATCTACCGGCCAATGAACACAAAATCCGACATCTGGTTTATGCAAAACATAAACATGGAGCAGTTGTTTTGCCCGGTAAAAATGGGCGAACAGCGCCACAACTTAGATACCCGAATGTATAAAAAGGGCGAGTTTATATACTTTGCGCAAGATGCATCGAACAAAATTTATTACCTTGAAAGCGGAACGGTAAAAATTTCTTCTTATTCCGATGACGGACGCGAGGTAATAAAAGCCATTTTGCACCCGGGCGAAATTTTTGGTGAACTGGGTTTGCTGGGTGCACAAACGCGGGGCGAGTTTGCACAGGCTTTGCAGGATACCGCCTTGTGTGTAATGAATTTGGAAATGATGCGCAATTTAATGCGCGATTACAAAGAGTTTGGGCTGGAAATTACCCGTCTTATTGGCAATAAACTGGTTAAAACCCAGCGCCGGCTGGAATCGCTGGTGTTTAAAGATGCCCGAATGCGCATTATTGAATTTTTAACCGACCTTGCCGCCGAGCGCGGTGAACGGCTGGGCTACGAAATTCTGGTGCGCGAGTTTTTTACTCATCAGGATATTGCCAACCTAACCGGCACCTCAAGACAAACCGTTACCACCGTACTGAACGAACTGCGAACCGGCAACCTCATCTACTTTACCCGAAAAAAACTGATTGTGCGCGACCTTAAAAAACTGGAAGCCTTAACCCGTATTGTTGCAAGCTAATAGAAAGTATAAAAGCCTGAATAAACACATTGTCCGTCCTTTTGGCAAGCATAATGTTGTAGGCATTTCATACTACTTGTAGTATTTTTAGCGTTCTAGAGCATCTTTTCCCATCAAAATATTTGTCTAAAACTTGCCCAAAAATTGGGTGAGCATCTTTCAAAAGACTAAACAAAGTCATACACGATTTTAGTTTCACGTCATCGGGAGTTCCAAATATTTCATGTGCTGTCTTTTTCTGAATTTTAAGTAAGACTTCGCTAATCTCAATTAGTCTTTTCCCTAAAATTTCGTGAGAAAGATATAGTTCTGCCTCTGCTAAATTTTGTATTGCATACTGCTTTGATATTTCACTATGTCCTAATCCTGCAATTTGCGGAAAAACAAACCACATCCAATGGCTGGTTTTCTTTCCATTACTAATTTCGTTTAAAGCATCTGCATATTTATATGCTTGGGCGTCAACAAATCGTTCCAATTTCATTTCCATACAATATAGTTTTTTACCGCGTAAATTTTGCTTTGTACTCTGCCGCATTGCCCCTTGCATCGGTAACCATCAGCCTGAACTCGTGCGGGCCGGGCAATCCGCTTACTTCGTCAAAGGTGTGCCAGAGGCGGGCTTTTTTCTGGTCGTACTCCATCAGTACCCATCGGTCGTCAATATAACCGTTGTAGGTTTCTATACCCGACAGATTGTCTGAAATCTGCATTTCAATGGTTTTATGTTTGGTCATTACCCTGCCCGGCAACAAGTTAATGGTTTTTATGGTGGGTGGTTTGGTATCGGTGGTAATGTAGTAATTGCCAAACTCGCGCGATTTTGCTTTCAGAAAAGCGCCTTCCCATGTGCTGTTAAGGGCAATTTCTTTGCCTTCCACGTTTTTGTAGGCAATTACCGCATAGTCGTACAGGTGAAAAGGCAGGTTCAGGGGTTTAATGGCTATGTCAAAAAACTGGTGCACAGGTGTGGTGCCGTGGTGTACTTTATGTATGTGCGAGTACAGGTTGGGCAAGGTAGCTGTTTTCATTTCATAGTCAAAAAACAGGTTGTTGTACAGGCTGCCTGCGGGCATAAAAAGCTGCAAATAATCGTTGTTGTAGGTATTGTCGGTAAAATAGGTAAACTGTGCGTTGTAAGAGCTTACTGTAGGGGGCGGCAAAGGCAGTTGGCTGTCGTATTGCAGCATAATGCTAAGGGTTGAGGTATTGTTTCGCACATCGCGTACCTCCATGGTAATTTTATGCAGCAGCCCGTCAGACAGGTCAATAATGCCGTTTTGCAAGGTGTTTTTGTAAATAGATAGCCGGTTTCCGGGTTCTATAAAACATTTTTGAATTAACCCATCGCCTTCTTTTTTTAGCTGGTAGTCAATATGCGCGTTAATGTAGCGGTTTTCGGCAAAGTTGATGCGCTCCATTTCAAAAGCATAAACGGGGTTGCCGTTGTCTAACATTTTAATGCTGAAAACACCGTTCAGGTTTGCCAGCCCGTTTTGCTGGTCAAAGGTTTTAATGCCCAGCCCCACGCGGGTGGTGTTGAGTTTTACCAGATTTTGGGTGGTGGCATAAACGCCGTTGCGAAGTTGCGTACTATATACCGAAGGTTCGTCGTATTCCTGTGTTTGCCCTTTAAACCGGTACAGCGCCAGTTGTTTGATGCCCGGTTTTATATCATCGGGAACGCTGTAACCGAAAAGCAACGGGTTAATGGCCTCTTCGGTATAAGTATCCCGAATTTCGAAATGCAGGTGCGGCCCGTTGGAAGAACCGGTATTGCCCGATTTTGCCACTACCTGCCCCTTGTACACCGGCAGCAGTCCGGCAGCCACAGGTTCGTCTATTTCAAAACGCTGCAAATCATACTGTTTGCGCTTTACATACTCGCCAATTTGGCCGGCAAAAGTATTAATATGTGCAAAAACACTGGTAAACCCGTTGGGGTAATCAACATACACCGCATTGCCATAACCGCGCGGCGAAACCACTACTCTGGAAACATACCCGTCGGCAAGGGCATATAAATTCAGGTTTTCCTGCCCGTCTGTTTTACAATCTATACCGGTATGAAAATGGTTGGTGCGCAACTCGCCAAAATTGCCGGCCAGTCGCATAGGTATATCCAAAGGTTGCCCAAAATACCCCTGCGGATACTCTTGCCTTGGCATGGTACGCACCACGGCATTGGCTGTTTCGGCAAACGGAAACAGCAGCAAAATAAAGCAACCTATAACAAAAACAACCCTAAGCGTATTCTTCATACCCCAAAAACAATCTCCTCTTTTTCTGTGATATAACTAATAGTATTGAACAGACAAACGCATTACACCCGCTTCTTGTTGCGGTAAAACAATGCCGAAAGTTACAAACTTTACCCCGATTTTTGGTAATGCCGGCATTTTTTTAACCCTTATGTGCAGCCGTTCATGTTGCTTTTGCCCGGCAAACCTTTACATCCGGCACAGGGGGTATTTGTCTGCCGCTTTCAGGCGGGATTATTTAACTTTCAGGAACGTTTTATAACTACATTTTCTTATCTTTGCAGCCCTATGGAACCATTTCAACCCGATTTTTACATAGCCGCAGATTTGCAAATAATTGCCACAAGGCACCTGTTGTTACCGGTTAGAATAAACCATCTTGATTTGCTGTTTTTGGTCGATACCGGGGCATCTGCAACCTGCATTGATTTTCAAACTGCCGAAATGCTCAGGCTGCCGCTGCAAAAAAATACCGAATTGCTTACCTCTGCCACCGGCACCGAAACGGAAGGATTTACCGAAGCCATAGCAGACCAACTGCAAATTGGCAGTGTATGTATAAAACAACAGCCGGTGGCAGTTCTTAACCTGCAACATATTAACCAACGCTTAGAGCAAATGGCCGGCGTACAGGTACAGGGCATTTTAGGCGCCGATGTGCTGCTGGCATTGCAAGCGGTAATTGACTTTGGGCAGGCCAAACTGTATCTTAAAGAATGGTAAGCAGGCGGGCAGGTTATTTTTCGTACTGCTGCCGCACAAAATAACTTTCCACATCTACTTTAAGCGGGTTTTCCAAAAACCAGTTTATAAAATCGGTATATTTTGCTTCGTTACCGGCTTTCCACTCCAGAAAATCATGGGTGCAAACCGGGCTGAACATCCAGTTGTTGTAGGCCTCCAGATACCCTCTGTCCATCATTTGGCGCAGGTTGGCATACAGGTTATTGCTGTACAGGAGGGTAAACGTTTGCAGCCACATTTCAAGAAAATTTTTGCGCACCATGCCAATGAGTTTAAGCGTATTGGTAGTGCCGTCGGCTTTTTTTGCGCGGTCGGGGCTCATCATGCCGTTTTTGCGCAAAATATCAAACACGCGCAAATGTGCCTGTTCAAAGCCGTTGGTTTTGGTGCGCGGCAGTTGCAGCGTTCCCTTTTGCAGGTAAGTGCTGTCGGCAAGCAGGCCGGTGCAGAGGTGGTACAGCAGGTGGCTCATGGTATCCCAACGGGCAGTACCGCGCTCCAGGTTCATAAATGCCTCGCCATACAAAAGCGCCCAAACTTTCCGGTCAGACCCGGCATAGGTTTGTGCGGCTAAAAAGTAATTATCGGCAAAAGATGGGTCGGCTTTTATACCGGCTTCCCAATGTTCAATGGCTTGTTGCGGGCGATTTCTTATCAGTTCAATTACCCCCATATCCAGATACAGGGCGCCATTTGCCGGAAACCGCTCAAAGCCTTTTTGCAATATTGCCATGCCTTTTTCGTACTCGTTGTTCAGGTCGTAGCTGTTTCCCAGCAGGCGGTAGCAATCCAGGTCGGGATTATTTTGCAGGGTTTTTTCGGCAAATTCTATGGCTTTGGGGTAATTTTCGGCGCGGTAATATGCCAATGCCAGCCCATACTGGTATTTCATGTCGTCGGGGCTTAGTTTAAGCGCATCTTTATAGTAGTCTGCCGCTTTTTCGTAGTTGCCCGAATCCATGTATTTAAGGGCTTCACGCTCATTTGCAGCGGCTTTTTCGGCCGCTGTTTGTGCAACTGCAAACAGGGTAGCCAAAGTCATAAAACCGGTAAACAATATCCGAGTAAACATAAAGACAAAACTTTTTTTGCTGTATCCGGTTGTTTCAAACGCACTGCCGGGCTCCTTTATTGCATATTTTACATTTAGATTAATCATGGCGTGTATTGCCTGCGCTTTCCTGTTGGGGTAATTTGTGCAAAAAAACATGCCTGCACAGTGAACCGAACAGCCCTGTTTTTCATTTATAAGAAATTGTTGCCTGAAAATTACTTCTTTATAAGAAACAATAATTATACCAAAATGAAAAAGACACTTGTTCCTGTTCTTGTTTTTACCGTTTTAACCTTTGCCGTTGCCTGCACACAAGCACCCGATGCCCCTAAAGCCACCACCGCCGAACCGCAGCAAACACCCGCCAATGCCGGCGCAACCGGGCAAGGCAACCTTAAAGTTGACGCACAACAAAGCATGGTTACCTGGATTGGAACCAAACCCACCGGCCGCCACAATGGCAGTATTAAACTTACCGAAGGCGCTGTTAATGTTGCCAACGGACAACTTGCCGGCGGCAGTTTTGTTATGAACATGAATACAGTAGCCGTGTTAGATGAAAACATGGACGAAAGCGACCGCTCCGATTTAACCAACCACCTGAAAAGCGAAGATTTTTTTGATGCCGCCAAATTTCCCGATGCGCGTTTTGAAATAACCGCCGTGCAGCCCGCAACCCCCGATACCGCCGCCAAAACCGAAAGCAATGCGCCGGCAGCCACCCACAACATTACCGGCAACCTTACCCTTAAAGGCGTAACAAAAAGCGTAACTTTTCCGGCAACCATTGCCTTAACCGATGCCGGACTTAACGCAAAAGCCAATTTTAACATTGACCGCACCAACTGGGGTATTACCTATAAATCAGACAAATCGCTGGGCAATAAAATTATTTACCCCGAAGTAAATATTGGCATCAACCTGGTGGCAAAACCCTAAAAACAGGTGGCAGAACAGTTTAACAACCATTTTTGCCATACTATTGGGTTGTAAATTTTTTCCCCTCCTTTCAGAAAAGTGGCAGGCAATTATAACCGGTTGCCTGTTTTCTGCAAAGGAGGGGAATTTGTTTTTCTTTTTTGTACAACCGCTTTTACAACCCCAAAGGCAGGCCGGGCACCAACTCCGACAAGCTGAAATGGTAATTTACCACTACGCCCTTATGTTGCCCTTCTACCACATCGCCCTGCCCGCTTTGCCGCCTGAAACGCCGCAAGTTTTGATAATGCCGGAAAATCTGTTGCAACAAATCTGCTTCCTGATGGTAATACTGCACTTTTTCTGTTTTTAAAACACAGGGGCGGTTAAGCAACGCCCAGGCAATAAACAGGGGCAATTGCGTTTGCTCTTTAATGGTAAAATACCGCAGCAAATCGCTTTGGTTAAGGGCAATGGTTTCTGATGGGTATAAATTTGCCTGTGGCAGGTGGTTTTGTATGGTCATAAAAGTACGGGTTTGCACTTTTACCTCAATAAAAGCAATGCAGTTGTTGCCGGTTGTTTTTTGGTACAAAGCAATATCGGGATAGCCGGGTTGGGTGGTTTTCTGAGCGGTAAAAGGCAGGGCAGTGTTTTGGTTAATGCGGTTAATAAGGTAGTTTTCAAACCGTTCGCTAAAAGCTGCATCGGCGCCAAAGTGGTATTGCAGTTTGCTTTTGGCATCGCACCGTGTAAGGCAGGTATTGCAGTTATATACAAAACCGTGCAAATGTTCGTACAGCAAAGGCTCCATGTATGGCAGAAGAGGGTTATTTTTGGGTAAAAATTCGGGCTATTTCATTGGGTGTTCGGGTGTTAAGCGTGTATTCTTTAGTGAGTTTGCCTTTTCGGGCGGCAAACACGCCGTATTTCACATCGTCAATGCCGGCAGTACTGTGCGCATCGGGGTTTACCGAAATGAGCGCCCCTTTTTCCATGCAATAAGGTATCCATCGCCAGTCAATATCCAGCCGGTAGGGGTTGGCATTTATTTCAATGATAACCTTGTTGGCGGCGCAGGCATCAATAATTTTGCGATGATTGACCGGATACCCCGCCCTTGACAAAAGTAACCTGCCCGTAAGATGCCCCAAAATGGTGGTATGCGGGTTTTCTATAGCCCGAATGAGGCGTGTCATGGCTTTTTCTTCGGTCATTTGCAGCGTGGAGTGTATAGAGGCAATAACAAAATCGAAACTTTGCAGCACCTCGTGGTTATAATCAAGCGAGCCGTCGTTGAGAATATCGGCTTCTATGCCTTTAAAAATTCTGAACGGTGCCAGGGTTTGGTTAAGGCGGTCAACTTCCTCATGTTGTTTAATGATGGCGGCTTCTGCTAACCCGTTGGCATAAAAAGCCGCTTTTGAATGGTCTGAAATGCCCAAATACAGGTAACCTGCTGCCATGCAGGCGCGCGCCATGGTTTCAAGCGGGTCGCGGCCATCGCTATAAGTGCTGTGGGCATGGATAATGCCGGTAATATCGGTAATCTGCAAGAGTTGGGGGGGCAATTGGCCGTGGCGGGCCAATTCAATTTCATCTAATCCCTCCCGAAGTTCGGGTTCAATAAAGGGTAACCCCAGTTGTTGGTAAATATCGGTTTCGTTGTGGCTGCCGGGGTTGGGTTCTTTAATGGCAATAAGTTGTTGCCAGTGAGCGGGGGCGGCGGTGGTTTGCAACAGCCGGTACGCAAAGTTTTGGGCGGTAGCGTTGTGCAGTTGCAGGGGCAGGCCGGTGGCGCTTTGTGCGGTGGCGGTTTGTTCCTGTACGGCAAGCAGAGTTATTTGCAGTTGGCTGCACCAGTTTTGCAAGTTGCTCCAGTTGCCGGCAATAAGCAGGTCGGCAAATTCCAGCACTTCGCATTTGCGTCTGAAAGCGCCGGTAAGTTCTACCCGTTCAACACCGGGCAGTTGCGCAAAAGCCTGTTGCAGGTACAGCGCTTCGGGTTCCATATCGGCATAGCGGTAGTATTTGGCATTTGCAAGGAAATACTCTACGCTTTTTTTGACGTTTTCCTGGGTTTTTTCGCCAAATCCTTTCAGGTGCAGGAGGCGGTTTTCCTGGCAGGCATATAGCAGTTCGCCCACGCTTTCAATGTTCAGTTCCTGCCACAGTATTTTCACCTTTTTTGGCCCCAGTCCTTTTATTTGCAGCATTTCGGTAATGCCGGCGGGCGTTACGGCCAGCAGTCGGTCCAGCAGGTCGAAGGTGCCTGTTTTCAGCAAGTCCGATATTTTGCCGGCAATGGCTTTACCCACACCGGGCAGGTCTTCAATTTGCGAAGCCGGTACGGCAGCAAGCGGCTGCGGGTATTGTTCTATGGTTCGGGCTGCCACTTCGTAAGAGCGAATTTTAAAGGGGTTTTCGCCGTGCAACTCCATTAGTTCGGCCAGCAGGCGAAACGTGTTGGCTATGTTTTTGTTGGTCATGAGATGTGGGTCTGCAAATAATAAAACAACCCTTCCGGCAGCACAGGGGGTTGCCGGCAAATTTGGGCAAGGAATAATAAGGCGGGGTTGGTTTATAAAGGTACAACGGGGTCAATAAAACAGGGGCTTCGTTTTATTTCTTCGGTTTGTCCATCGGTGTAAGTTACTTCAACGCTTATGCCTGCGCGTTTGTCGTAATTGCTTATAATTATCCTTTTACCGTCTTCAGACAGTTCGCCGTTAAGGGGTGTGCCATCTTTGTATTGCAGGCTTTTAATGGTCTGCGCCGGTTTTTCGAGGTAAATCTGGTAAAATTTCACACCGTCGTTGGTGGGCGGAGGCGGTTCGGTAAGCCCTATGCTTTGTTGAGCCAACACAGCCATGGCGGGCAGCAAAAGCGCTGCAAGAAAGAGAAACAAGTGCTTTTTCATAACAGTAAAATAATTTGTTTACGGTTTGAAGGTAAAACATTTTGCCCTGTTTGCAAATTTTTTAACACATTATTTGTAAAATTGTGCTGACAAATTTATTGAGCAGGCATTTTACTGTTTTACAGTTGCCCGATGCCCTGTTTTTATTGCCTAACCAAAACAATTATCAGGTATGGACACGAATGTAGTAAGCTGGTTTGAAATTCCGGTTCGCAATATGGACCGTGCGGTAAAGTTTTACGAAACTGTGTTTGGGTTCCGGCTAAACCGGCAATTGTTGGGCGCGCTTGAAATGGCCTGGTTTCCTTGGGTTGATAACGCCACCGGTTCGTCGGGCAGTTTGGTGTGCCATGAGCAGCACTACACCCCGTCTGAAAACGGCACATTGGTTTATTTTAATTCGCCATCGGGCAATTTAAGCACAGAACTGGAACGCGTAGAGGCCGCCGGCGGTAAAATTTTGCAACCGCGCACCCAAATATCGGAAGAACACGGCTACATGGCCCTGCTTACCGATACCGAAGGCAACCGAATAGCCTTGTATTCGCGATAGTAAGGCACAATATAGTACAAACATTTATGGTTCCGGTATTCTAACGCATTTCTGTGCCATGTATTGTTACTTTGGGGCTATCCCAAAGTTGAAGCCTGCCGCAAAACCGGGCTAAAAATCTGCGCTTTTGGTAATACAGAAAACCCGTGCAAAAACAACACACCCGGCATTGGGTGCAATACCGGGTGCAGAAAGTGTGTGTAATTGGGGTTAAATTGAATGTAACTATTCAGGTACTATCTTGTAAATCCCGGCATTTTCTCTTCTTCCCTGCTGATTGAAAGCATTGACCAAGGAGCAAAAAAACTTTGCGGAACTTTGCGGTAAAATGAAAGGAATTTAGTGAAGAACATCACCAAAAAAGGTACAACCTGAGTAAGTACAATTGAATGAACTGTTACTTCCAGAACTGCCACCATTTTTTAACGGGTGCTTTTTTAATAGAAGCAAGTTTAAGCGGGTTGCCTTTCATGCGTACATTGGCGGGCGGGTTGCCACTTTGCCCGCTAAAAATAACCTTGGTTTTTTCTGCCTGAAATTCTGCCGGCAAGCCATTGCCCATTGGCAGGTAGCGCATATTGGGGCCTGTTTCAATTAAAAAGGTGTTGTCAATTTTAATAACAGTGCCTTTTACGTTACTTAGTTTGGTGGTATATTGTACATCGGCATAGTTTACGCCTGTTTTTACCTCGGCATTGCCCTCCGCTGCCGGCTGCAGTTTGGGACCTTCTTTCCCTCTATCGGCATCTTTGGGTTTTACAGGAACTTCTGTATTGCGCACGGCAATTTTGGTTATTTCAAAAGGAGTGCCTATCATGCGCACATTGGGCGGTATGGCAAATACATTGCCGCTTACCACTACCTTCAAACCTTCTTTCTTAAATTTAAGTTCCATGTTGCGGGGCATGTAGCGCTGGCTATTATCGTCATCGGGTACTAATGTGTACTCACCTGCCACCTGCGTAACAGTGCAATTTACCGCGTTAAGGGTGCGAACCGGCTTTTCGTTTTGCGCCATCGTACAAGTACTTAAAAAAAGCGCAGCAAACGCAACCGCCCAAAAAGCAAAAAATGGTAGTCTCATGTGATAAAACAGGATTATGGTTTGATGAAATATTGTGTTTGACTGCATAGCAGCCCGAAAGTTACAAAATAATGCCCGATTTGCCTATACTTTGACATTGCCCTGACAACACAAAAGCGCCTTTTCTGCGTTATTGCTCTGTATGGCAAACTTTGCCGGGGCAACTTGCCACTGCCCCAACTGTTGCCATGCAGGCTTTTTTGTTTTGCGTGTTGTAGTTATTAAAATAAAACAACCCAAAGGCCGTACCTATGAAGCAAAACCGCACAACAACCTTTTGGGCAAATATTCTTTTTGCCTTCTGCCTGCCGGTATGGCTGGCAATGCCCGTTTTTGCGCAGCAGTACAGCGCCGTAACCTATGGGGTTGATGAGGGTTTGGGGGCCTCTAAAGTTTATACCTTTTACCACGACAGCCGCGGTTACCTGTGGGTGAGTACCGCCGCCGGAATAAGCCGCTTTGATGGCAAAACATTTAAAAACTACACCACAAAAGACGGGCTTACCTCTTACCAGATAAGCAGCATACACGAAGACAGCAAAGGGCAATTGTGGTTTAAATCTTTACAGTGGGATAACAGCCGCCTCTTTACCTTTAACGGCCGGAAATTTACCCCCGCCGACTCAATGCGCGTTTTTGGCGCCGGCAGCATCTACTTTCACCGAGACCAAACCGAACCCCTGTGGGTAGAAAATAAACAACAACAGGTAAACATGATTCACCCCAACAACCGGTTTACCTTACTTAACAGCGCCCAACTTAAAGACAACTATATTTACGATGTTTGGATGAAAGACTCTGTAAATGCCTATTTAGCCACGCAACTGGGGTTGCTCCTCTACCAAAACGGAACCTATACCAACCTGAGCAAACAGGTGCGAAATACTATGCAGGTTTACCAAATTGTGCGCTTTAAAGATGCCTGGTGGTTGCAAACCGATGAAGGAATTTGGCAGTTTAACGGAAAACGGTTCGATAACAGCCTGATACCCCCCGAACTACAAAAAAACATTACCCAAATAATGCTGCCCGATAACAACGGCAACCTCTGGTTTGGAACCGTAATGGGTTTGTACCGCTACGACGGTGATTGCTTTAAACGATTTACCACCGCCGATGGCATGATTACCAACCGCATTGCCAACATGATGGCAGATGACCAAAACAACCTCTGGATTATTTCGGAAAACGGACTGATGGTTTATAAAGATAACCGCTTTATAAACCTCGACAACGAAACAGCAGGCTTTATGGGACCGGGCAAGGGGTTCAGGCTGCGACATATTATGCAAGACCGCCAGGGCAATGTTTGGATTACTACCCAAAACGGTATTGCCCGATACAGCGGCTTTGCCTTTTTAAACTACCGCTACGGCGCCGAATTGCAGGGTAAAGAAGCCACCGCCATACTGTCAGACTCAAAAAACCGCCTCTGGATTGGCTATCAGGATGATGGCATTACCCTGTGCCAAAACAACAACTGCCGGCAGTTTACCACCAAAAACGGGCTGCCCTCCAACAGTGTTTATAACTTTCTTGAAGACCGGCAAGGTAACATCTGGATTGCCGACGGCGGACTTACTAAGTTTGACGGAAACCGCTTTACCCCCGTAGCCTTTGACAAAAACCCGCTCAATAAATTCATAGGACTGTTGCAGCAAGACCAAAAAGGTAACATCTGGATTGCTTCCAATAACGGGCTTTACCGCTACAACGGGCAGCAGTTTACCTACTACGAACTAACCGACCCCGCCAACAACAACCTGAACCCCATGTACGGCTTTAACCCCTACAACAACATAAACAGCTTAGCCATTGACCCCAAAACCGACAGCGTTTGGGTAGCTGCCACATCGGGGGTATATGTGCTTAACCCCAAATCGGGCAGTTTCAGGCTGGCGGGCGGCACACGCTATTTCGGAACCGTAAAGCAAATGCGCCACGACCAACTGGGCAACCTCTGGATGATTAGAACCGAAGGAGGACTGCTTCGGTTTGACGGTAAACAGGTAATGCAATTTGACGAGCGAGACGGGTTAAGCAGCAGCAACCTGCAATCTTTAAGTATAAGCAACAATTATGCATGGCTGGGAACCCCTAACGGCATTGACCGCTTTGATATTGCATTTTTTAACCAAACCCGCCAAACCCGCGTACTGCATTTGGGTAAACCCGATGGTTTTATTTCGCCCGAATGCACCGGTCTATCTTATACCGATGCAAAGGGAAACCTGTGGCAGGGTACCAATAGCGGCATTACCAAATATAACCCTTATGTTACACCCCCGGCACCCAATAACCTGCTGCTGCATATTACAGACATTAAACTACGGTATGAAACCATTGACTGGATTGCCTATGCCGACAGCCTGAACCCACTTACACAATTGCCCGAAAACCTGCGCCTGCAATACAACGAAAATACGCTTACCTTTTCTTTTGACGCTCTCTTTTTCTTAAACCCAAAACTCATACACTACCAATACCGCCTTGCAGGAACCGATACCGTATGGCTACCCGCCCCACCCGAGCAAGTGGTAACTTATGCCAACCTGCCGCCGGGCTATTACCGATTTGAGGTGCGCGCCCAACACCTGCAAAACCCCGGCGCCTATGCACAAACTGCTTTCAGCTTTATCATTTTACCTCCGGTTTGGCACTATTGGTGGTTTTGGGCATGGCTTGCCTTGGGAGCAGTTGCAGCCATTGCCGTTTATATGGGTATAAGGTTTATGGCAACACAACTCTACCGCCGCCGTATGTTGCGCCGTGCCCTGCAAAAAATACATGAACCAAAATAAGCACCGGCGGCCGGCTTGCTTGTTCCAAATTTATACAGGTTTGGGGCAATGCCTGCCTAAAATATTGTACAAAAAGCAGTAAATAGTTGCATTTAAAAAATATAAACTGCTATAATTTTGTCAAAAACCAAATCCTGAGTGCCCGGCTAACACATTGAAGCAACAGAAATGATTCTTTTCCAAATCAAAATGAGCAAAGTGAAACCTTTCAGAAATTTCTACAATTGCCGGCAAATTATGACAAAGTTTGATTAGAGGGAACTTTTTCTATGCAAGCTTTTGTTAGAATGTTTGCAAGCTTAAATGCGTGCATTGGTTAGTGTTTTATTATTCATTAAAAAATATTCACTATGAAATTGAAAAAATTTACCAAATTCAAAATTTCGAAAAGACTGATGACCCTGCTTCGGAAACCCATAGTACGTATGGCCGCCGAAGCAATGCAACTGCAACCCGAACCCTGCTTTTGCCCCGATGACGATGTACCAACAACCCCCGACAATGCCGCTCAACTGCAAAATCCGGAAGGACTTACTATTACACCACATGCCCGCAAAAGGGCAGCAGGCCGCGGTATAACCCTTGATATGATAGAAAATACCATAAAATACGGCGCCAAAATTTGCAAACAGGGTTTTTGCTTTTACGTAATGCCGTCGAAAATTGCGCAGCGTTTTTTTTCAAAGCAGTTTGCCGAAAAAATTGCCAATACCGTGGTACTGGTGAAACGCCCCAATGTTTTAATAACCGTTTATAAAAACCAACATGCCTTGCGCAACATAAAAAAGAAATCTAAAAGGCTGCATAAATACCAAGATAACAATTTTCCTATTTAAAGAGTTAATTTTATAAAGGTAAGGCAACATAAAACCGGTTTTACCAACCACCAATTAACGAAAACGGGCTATGCCGCAGGCATAGCCCGTTTTTGGCAAATAATGCAATACAGGCGTTTTTTATTGCGGCTCTTTACTTACCCAAACAAGTTATCAGAGAGGTAGCGGTCGCCCCGGTCGCAAATAATGCACACCACTACGCCTGTTTCCAGAGTTTCTATAAGTTTTAGCGCTACTGTTACGGCACCGCCACTACTCATACCACAAAACACCCCCTCTTGTTTGGCTAATTTTCGGGTCATTTGGGTGGCTTCCTGTTCCGATACTTCAATAATTTGGTCAACGCGGTTTGGGTCAAAAATTTTGGGCAGGTATGCTTCGGGCCATTTGCGAATACCGGGTATTCGGGAGCCTTCGGTAGGTTGAGCGCCAACAATTTGTACGGCAGGGTTTCGCTCTTTCAAAAACCGCGAAACCCCCATAATAGTACCGGTGGTTCCCATAGACGATACAAAGTGGGTAATAGCCCCGCCGGTTTGGCGCCAAATTTCGGGGCCTGTGGTTTGGTAATGAGACAGGTAGTTATCGGGGTTGGCAAACTGGTTAAGCATAAGATAGCCGCCCTCTTCCACTTTTCGGTGGGCATAGTCAATGGCTGCTTCCATAGAACCGGCGGCAGGCGTAAGGGTAACAGCAGCGCCAAAAGCTTGCATGGTAAGCACGCGCTCGCGGGTTGCGTTTTCGGGCATTACCAGTTCTATCTGCACACCGCAAAGGTTGGCAATCATGGCCAAGGCAATGCCGGTATTGCCGCTGGTGGCTTCAATAAGTTTCATACCGGGTTTTAAATTGCCGCGCTCAATGGCACCCTTAATCATGCCGTAAGCGGGGCGGTCTTTTACACTGCCGCCGGGGTTATGCCCTTCTAATTTACCATATAACTTTACCCCCGGCTTGGGGTTAAGGTGGGTTAGCTCTACCAGCGGCGTATTACCTATAAGCGAAAGTAGCGAAGTCATAAGCGGTTTATTGGTTATGATAAGTGTTTGCGCATGTTTTATATTTCCAATGAACAAGTTTTTTGCCTTGTGGTTTGGAAACGGGGGCTATTTTGATACTAAAACAGGCTCATTTGTTCATTGGGTTCGCTGCTTTGCTCGCCGGCAAACGGGGCAATGCTGCCAACAGGCGTAGCCGGCCGGCATTGCAGCAGCAATTGGTGAAAAAAGCGGCAGGTTTGGGGAGCAAACTCATCGCCGGGGGTGTGCATAAACAAATAAGGATGTTTGCCCTCTGCCAGCCATTGGGCGGCAGTTTGGGCTATTTGGGTAAGCCGTTGGGCATTTTGTTGGGGCAGGGCATGGCCAACAAAGCGCAAAAACGGGTTTTGGGCTGTAGCCAGCAAACGGGGCGGCATTTTGGTTTTTTTGCGTTGTGCTGCTACAATATGCGCATCGGCAGGCGGCAGGGCGTGCAGGGTGGCCGTATCAAACAGGGCACGGTTTATACCGCTTTGTTGCAACAGGCTGTTCAGGGCAGTTTCGGTGTCGTCGTTTTGGTAAAAATCCAGGTGCCGCACTTCAAGGGCATAGGTTAAATCGTGCGGCAATTCTTTAATGAAAGCCGCTAATGCCGGAAGCGATTTTTTGTTAAACGTGGGCGGCAGTTGTATAAAAAACACCCCGATGCGTTCTAAAAGCGGCTCCATGGCCATAAAAAACCGGGTTAGCTCCTGTTGTACATGGCGCAGTTTATACACATGGGTTATGGTTTGAGGCAATTTAAAACTAAACCTGAAGTGGGTTGGCGTATCCGATTTCCAGCGCAGAACCTGCTCTGTGCCGGGCAGGGCGTAAAAGGTGTTGCTGCCCTCTACGGTGTTAAACACGCGGGCATATTGTTTAAGGTAGTCTTTGGGTTTGGCTTTGGGGGCAAACAGGGTTCCGGTCCAGTCTTTATTAGCCCATATAGGGCAACCAAGGTAGTAGTTTTGCAGCAGCGACATGGTTGTTGTTTTTAGCAGCAAATAGTTACAAGGCAAGTGTTTGAGGCATAAGAAGCGTGTGGGGTGTTGCAAGTTACAGACAAATTGCTTGCAGGCAAGTATTTTTTCGGACTTTTAAAGGTTATGCACAATTCCATGCAATTTGCGGGGTTATTGGTTGGGTGGCTTGCTAAAACGCCTGCAAATCTACCAACTGTTTGTAAACGCCCTGTTTGCTCATGAGTTGTGCATGTGTGCCACGCTCGGCAATGATACCTTTTTGCAGCACAATAATTTCATCGGCAAACTGAATGGTAGAAAGCCGGTGGGCAATAACCACCGAAGTTCGGTTTTGCATAAGCCGGAACAGCGCGTCTTGCACCAGCTTTTCCGATGCCGAATCGAGTGAGGAGGTGGCTTCGTCTAAAATAAGAATGGGCGGGTTTTTAAGTACAGCCCGGGCAATGGTAAGCCGTTGGCGCTCGCCACCGCTTAGTTTGCAGCCGCGGTCGCCTATAATGGTTTGGTAGCCGTTTTCTAATTGGCTAATGAACTGATGGGCATTGGCTATTTTGGCTGCTTCTTCTACCTCTGCCTGCGTTACGGGTTGGTGCAAACCAAAGGCAATGTTGTTAAAAACAGTGTCGTTAAACAATATTGGCTCTTGAGTAACAATACCCATAAGGTTGCGCAAATCAACTAAACTATACTGTTGAATATTAACCCCGTCTAACAATATTTCACCTTCGGTAACATCGTAAAAGCGCGGCAACAGGTCTGACAGGGTTGATTTTCCGGCACCCGAACTGCCCACCAATGCCAGCACCTTACCCTTGGGCAGCACCACATTAATATCTGAAAGTACCGGTTGGCGGTCGTAGGCAAAGCACACGTTTTTAAACTCAATGCTGTGGTTAAAGGCAGTAAGCGGTACAGGGTTATCGGTTTCGCGAATGGTAACGGGTGCATCTAAAATTTTGGTAATGCGCTCTACCGATGCAAGCCCTTTTTGGATGTTGTAAAATGCCGTGGAAAATGATTTTGCCGGCGGTATAATTTGCGAAAACACCACAATAAAATAGATAAAGGTTTCGGCTTCGAGGTTGAGCGACCGGCTAAGTACCATACGCCCGCCCACATACAGCACCAATGCCACCACGCTTATGCTCATAAACTCCGACAAGGGCGAAGACAAATCGCGGCGGCGCAACATGCTGCTGCTTACGCGGTAAAAAGCCTTGTTTTCTTCCTCAAATTTGGCGGTTTGCTTTTGCTGGGCGTTAAACCCTTTTACTATGCGCATGCCCCAAATGGTTTCGTCAATAATGGTAAGCAACATGCCCAGCCGTTCTTGCGCCAGGTGCGATTTCCGTTTAAGGGTTTTACCAATTTGCCCGATGATGGTGCCCGTAAGCGGCAGTACCAGCAACACAAACAAGGTAAGCTGCGGGCTTATAAAAAACATGGTAAACAGGTAAGCCAATACGGTAAGCGGCTCGGTAAAAGCAATGGTTAGCATACTGATAATGCTGTTTTCTACCTCCTGCACATCAGAGGTAAGGCGGGTAATTACATCGCCTTTGCGCTCTTCGGTAAAGTAAGAAACGGGCAATGCCAGCACCTTGGCAAAGGCATCGGAGCGTATTTGCCGTATTACCCCGTTTCGCATTCCGGCCATGGCGTACATGGCAAGGTATCTAAACAGATTTTTAAAGAAAAAAATTACCGCTACCAATATGCACACAAACAACAAAGCCTGCGGCTTACCCTGCTGCACAATAAGTTGCGTCATCTGGTGGTTAAACCAGCCTTCGGCCCAGGCGGCAGTGGCGCTAAACGCGGGTGGCGGCGTGTGTATTAGCGGCTGCTTGTCGAACAGCAGGCGCAAAAAGGGTATCACCATCATGAGCGACACCACCGAAAACAAAATAGACAGCAAATTGAAAAAAACATGCCACAACGCCTGTATGCGAAACGGGCGCAAATATTGCAGCAATCGGGTAAGATTTTTCATGTTCTGTAAACTACACTATACCATACAGGCAATTCAACTATCGGAAAAATAAAAACCGGCTCCTTATTTTGCCGTTATTCATCAATAAAACCCTAAATTTGGAACTGCAAAGGTAGGCCGATTGTTCTACAAATTTACATCTTGCCGGTTTTAGGCAAATTTTCACAAAGCAAACACCGCACACCATGACCGAAAGCATTAAACAAAAACAAGTTGCGTCTTTAATACACCATGCCCTGGCCGATTTATTTATCAGAAACGGCTCCAAATACTACGGCAGTGCCTTTGTTACCCTTACCCACGTGCGCGTAACACCCGATTTGATGCTGGCTCGTATTTACCTGAGCGTATATAACAAACCTGCCAAACATGAGGTAATTGATGCCATTGCCGAAAACGCCTACGCTATACGGCACGACCTGGGCACGGTAATACGCCACAAATTGCGCCGCATACCCGAACTGGAGTTTTACCTTGATGACACCTTAGATGAAGCGGAAAAAATTGGCCGCCTTTTTGATAAACTGAAAGAAGACGACAAAAACGGGTAAACTCTGCCCCAAAAAAAACATGCGCCCAAAACAGCATTGCCCGACATGATACAAATACCGAAAAAATGAATAACTTTGTACCCTGTTGTTCAAAAAGCAGTTTTGTTTTTAGATAAACAACAACAGTTAACAAACAGGCAGCAACAACAAAAAGCAAGCAGAACAAGGTATGGGGTTAGCCAAAACGCATGGCGGAGCAGTATTGGGCGTAGATGCCACCATAATTGAAGTGGAGGTAAACGTTGGCGGCGGACAGTTGCAGTATTTTCTGGTGGGTTTGCCCGATGCGGCCATAAAAGAAGGTCAGCACCGCATTGAAGCCGCCCTTAAAAATAATGCCTACCCCATGCCGCGCCAAAAGGTGGTTATAAACATGGCGCCGGCCGATATACGCAAAGAAGGTTCTGCTTACGACCTTACTCTGGCCATTGGCATTTTATCGGCATGTGGTGCACTGCTGGAGCGCGAAGACATAGCGCAATATGTAATAATGGGCGAATTATCGCTCGATGGCAGTTTACGGCCCATAAAAGGTGCCTTGCCCATAGCCATTGAAGCCCGAAAACAGCAGTTTAAAGGGTTTATACTGCCCAAACAAAACGCCCGCGAAGCCGCTATTGTAAACGACCTGAAGGTGTACGGCGTTGAGCATATAAACGAAGTAGTGCAGTTTTTGAGAGGTGAAAAAGAACTGCAACCCACCGAAGTAAATACCCGCGACGAGTTTTACAACAACCTTAGTACTATTCAGTTAGATTTTTCTGATGTAAAAGGACAGAAAAACATAAAACGCGCTCTGGAAATTGCAGCTGCCGGTGGTCACAACGTTATACTCATAGGGCCGCCCGGAGCAGGTAAAACCATGTTAGCCAAACGCTTACCCGGCATTTTACCCCCCCTTACCCTGCACGAAGCCCTGGAAACTACCAAAATTCACTCGGTGGCAGGGGTGTTGCCAGCCGATGCATCGCTTATTGCCGTGCGCCCGTTTCAATCGCCGCACCACACCATAAGTGATGTGGCGCTGGTAGGCGGCGGCAATATACCACAACCGGGTCAAATATCGCTGGCGCACAACGGCGTGTTGTTTTTAGATGAATTGCCCGAATTTAAACGCACTGTATTAGAGGTAATGCGCCAGCCTATGGAAGAACGCCGCGTAACCATTAGCCGCGCTAAGTTTACCGTTGAATACCCCGCCAGTTTTATGCTCATTGCCTCCATGAACCCCTGCCCCTGCGGCTACTACAACCACCCCGAAAAAGAATGCGTGTGTGCCCCCGGCGTAGTGCAAAAATATCTCAACAAAATTTCGGGGCCGCTGCTCGACCGCATTGACCTGCACGTAGAGGTAACCCCCGTTTCTTTTGACGAACTGAGCAGCGCCGGCGCCGGCGAAACCAGCACCGAAATTCGCGAGCGTGTAGTGGCCGCCCGAAATGTACAGGCCAACCGCTTTACCAACGAAAAAAACATCTACAGCAATGCCCAAATGTCTTCTAAAATGGTGCGCGAAGTATGTGCCATTAACCCCGCAGGACAAAAATTGCTTAAAACAGCCATGGAACGACTTAACCTTTCGGCCCGCGCCTACGACCGCATTCTGAAAGTTGCCCGAACTATTGCCGACCTTGCCGGCAGCCCCGATATTAAAATTGAACACCTGGCCGAAGCCATACAATTCAGAAGCTTAGACCGCGAAAACTGGGCAGGTTAGGTAAAAAAAAACAGCAACCCAATAAACAAACGCCAAGCCGGCACGTCAAACCCGGCAGTATTCTATTCAACCTTTAAAATAAATAAACCAATGTACAGAAAAGCAACCTTCCGGCTTAACAGCATTTCTTTACTGGCATGGGCTTTTGTGCTTGCCGCCCTTTTTACCTTTAATGCCTGTGAAGACACCACCACCAACCCCGATGACAACTGCTCCCTTACCATGAACAGTTTTAACGTAACACCCAAAACTTTTGCAGCAGGCGCCACCCTTAGCGGAACTGTGGTTGTTACCGAAACCTTAAACTTAGATGATTTTACCATTAAAGGCCTTACCGATTTTTACCTCTCTGCCGACAATACCCTCAGTGGCAGTGACACGCAACTTACCGCCTTTGTAGCCTCTAACGGCCTGGTGGCAAACGGAAATCAAACCACCATAGATTACGACCAAATTGAAATTCCGTTTGGCGTTTCTTCGGGAAGTTATTTTATTTTGGCCCATATAGATGCACGCCCCTGCGGTGGCGGCGAAAATACACAGGCAGTTACAAAATCTGTTTCCGTTACCATAAACTAACAACCCTGTTGACATTTTTTTTAATAACAAACAAAAGGCGACCATAGAGGTCGCCTTTTGTTTTTGGTATTTAATTAATACCTTAACCTACGGTTTTTTTAACACAAAAATACCAACTTCCCTTTAAGAAATATCAATGTTTTTAACATTGGTTTTGGGTTCTTCGGTTTTAATTTTTGGCAGCACCACGGTTAAAATGCCGTTATTATGTGTGGCATTAATACTGCCTGCATCTACATTTTCGGGCAAAGTAAAAGTGCGGCGAAAAGAAGTATAACCAAACTCTCTTCGCAGATATTTTTTTTCGGGGTCTTCCGTTTTGGTTTCGGTTTTCTTTTCGGCTGCAATGCTCAATTGATTACCTTCCACATTTACCTTAAAATCGCCTTTGTCGGCTCCGGGTACAGCCAATTCAATTTCATAGGCATTGGCAGTTTCGGAAACGTTAATGCTGCCCGTTTTACCCATTGTAAAAGTAGGGAAACGCGTGTCAAAAAAACTGTCAAAATCAAAATTGAAGAAATCATCGGTTAACTTGTCGAATAAGGTGGGAACTCCACTTTTTGCGAAAGGATTCCATTTTACGAGTGTCATGGCTGTTTATTTTGTTGGTTAAGAAAAAAGGGTTCGTAACTTATATACCTCAAATGAAATGCCAACCGGAAAAACTGTAAAAATTACCACAAATACAGCCAAGAAGTACGACATATTGACAGTTGCGGGGCTGACACAAAGACATATTGGCATAAGTGATTGCCACAGGCACAAAAAAAAAGCCCAACCGGTTATGATTGGGCTTCTGGCTTTGCTCTTTAGGGTTAAACGCAAACTCTTGTTTTTACTATGGCTTTATATTTTGGGGCATCAACTACGCTTGGTTTGACCCAAACCGGGCAGGCAGGTTTAACGGTTTACCCAAAAAATAACAATTTTTTTCTGCAGCCTGCATTTTTTTTTTGAACCCGATGTATTTTTTGCTATTTTTGTGGCTGACCAATAGCGCTTTGCTATACTGCCAGTTCTTTGAACAAAGCGAGAGTGAGAAAAGGGCATAAGAACCCGTAGTGAGTTTGGATATACACCCCAAAAGTGTATGTGTGTGTACGTGCAGCATGTTCTTTTCGCTGAAGGTTATTCCTCCTTCATTGTTAAACTCTAAGCAAAACATGACTTTTAAACACTTTATATATACTTTATTTTTTTTAACTAATTTATTCGCCCTTAAAAATCAAGAACTTACCGCCTGCGCATATATCCCCGAACCAAACAGAAACAGCATCACTTTTTTTAACCCCGACATCGTAACAGATACTACCTATCGTGCCTGTTACGTAGATGCAGGTTATTACATGCCCGATGAGTATGCCTCGGCCGAAATGCGCTACCGGTATAATTTACTTGAATGGCAGCAATGTTTTAACAGTTCCGGCCCGCCTGGTTTGCAACAGGTGGCGGAGGTAATTTATGATATTGGCGCCGAAGCGCTTCAAAAAGATGTGCTCAATCCAATTTTACAGGGCGGTAAACCGGGTAAACTCATACAGGGCAATGCGTTGCTGCGTTTGTTATACGACCGCAAAGACGCCGAAACGCCGGCTTATTTGGTATATGCCAAGCGGTGCGAACCCTTTGTACAACAGATATGGGAATACTGGGACGACTCCGGTCGCGACACGCTTCAAATGCAACGCCTCATAGAGGAAGGCGTGCGCCATTATGCTGCGGTAAAACCTGCATATCTTAAACTCAGGTATGCCTTTCAAGTAGTGCGGCTTGCGCATTATTCCGGAAGGTATAGTGATTGTATATTATATTACAATCGCATGGCAACACCCCTCCTGCAGTCTGAAGATTCTTTTATTAAGAAGAGTGTTGTTTTGGGGTGGACTATGGCGCTAAAAGCAGGCGCTTTATTGCGAACAGATAAGCCGGCAGAAGCTATGTATTTGTTTTCGGCAGTTTTTAATCATTTTGCCGACAGTCGTAAAATTGCTATTCAAAATTTTAACTATGGCAATGAAATTTTGTGGCAACAAATGCTGCAATTTGCCACAACCCCGGCTGAAAAAGCAGCTTTGTGGGCATTGCGTTCTCTGCAGGATAATGCTTTAGACACAGCTCCTTTAGAACAAATATACGCCCTGGCTCCCGAATCGGTACTTGCAGAGGTAATGCTCATAAGAGAAATAAATAAAACCGAACGTTTCTTGCTTACTCCTTTTCTTACCGATACCGTTATTGTGGAAACTGATACAGGTAAGCCCGATGCAGAAGTAAACCAAAATGACATTAAGGAAAACGGCATTTGGCATAAAATAAAAAATTTCTTTTCAAAAATTTGGCATTCAATTAAAAAATTATTCAAACGGGGCGACACCCAAAAGGAAAGCCATGCAATTTCGGATTTAAGCAATAACTCATACATTGAAAAATTAAAAATAATTTCTGAAAAAGCTGCTGCCGGCAAAAAAGTGCGCAATGCAGATTTGTGGTACACTGCCGCTGCATATATGGCTTACTTACAGCAAAATTACCGGCAATGTTATGGTTATTTAAACCGGGTAAGCGGGTCTGACAAAAAAGTACAGAGGCAGGCAAACCTCATTTACGCACTTGCAAGAGTTGATGAGGCCGGCGCCCTTACTGCCGAAACAGAGGGTTTGTTTGCCGAAGCCTTAAAAAACATGCCGCGTCCGCAATATGAGTACAACAACTATGGAATTTTTTCGAGGGTGCTTGCCCGGCTTGCTCAAAATTATTTGGAAAACGGCAATGTACCCCGCGCCTTTTTGTGTCTCGACAAAGCCATGGAAACCAGTGCAGCCAATGCCATTCTTGATTTTTATGCCTCGGAAGCAGACCTTAATGAGTTGCAAAATTTGTTGAATGCACCGCGCAAAACCGCCTTTGATACGCTATTGCTCAACAACAGCCGTTGTACGCCGGCTTTTGTGGCAGATGTGCTGGGCACAAAGTTAATGCGCAAACTGCAATATACCGGAGCACTGCAACAGTTTGAAAAAATTCCGGACGATTACTGGCTCAAAGATACGCTGCACTATTTTACCAATGCCAACTACATTTACTTTACCTGCAACTTTAACGGCATGGGCGTTTCTGACAGTTGCAACAAAGCCGGGTTTGCCCGTAAGGTGGTTGAACTGCAACAGGCCGCCAAACAAAACCCCCAAACAGCCGATGTGTATTACCGGCAACTTGCCGACGGCTTTTTTGCCACCCCCTATTGGGGGTATAACGGCGCTTTGTGGCATGGCTCTCTGGTGGCTACGCTCAACTACTACTATGATTATATACCCGGCTCATACCCCCTTAACCTGCCCCAATTTGCCAATGACCTGTACAAAACACAACAGGCGTTTTTGGAAGAATACGGCACCAGAAAAGTAGCGCTTGCCTATTATGAAAAAGTGATTGAAACCACCAAAGACCCCGAACTGGCTGCTTCTTCGGCTTACATGGCAATATTGGCGCAGCAGGAGCCGCTAACTTCGCTGCATGAAGGCAACTACAAAGACCGCAGGTTTCAGAAAATGCTCAAAGAAAAATATGCGGGCACCGGTTTTTACCGCAGCATGGTACAAACCTGCCCGGGTATAGAAGATTATTAGGGTTGCTCCAAAAGGCGGTAAATATCGGGGTAGTTGCGCCCAAGTCCGTTGTAATCTAAGCCATACCCCACCACAAATTTATTTTCAATTTTTATGCCTACATAATCTATATGCAGGTCAGGATAGAGCAGGGCATCGGGTTTATGCAAGAGGCAGGCTACTTTTATGGACAATGGCTTATATTCACTGAGTATCGGAATAAGCCGGGCAATGGTATATCCCGTATCTATAATATCTTCAATTAAAATAAGCGGTTTGTTGCAAAGGTATTCGGGTTCTATGTGCAGTTGAATGTTGAGGTTGCCGGTAGATTGCGTGCCTTCATAAGATGTTGCCTTTATAAAAGAAACCTCGCAATCGGTATTAACGGCACGCATAAGGTCGGCGGCAAAAATAAAAGCGCCGTTTAATACGGGCATTAACACGGGCTGTTGTCCGTTAAAATCGGCGGTAATGCGGTTGGCTATGCGTTTTACGGCATGTTGTATGCGGCGCCTTGAAATAAACAGTTCAAATTGTTTGTCGTGTACCTGTATCAATGTAAATGGTTTTCTTGTGGCAAAGATACGCAAAAACACAACAGGTGGCGGCGGCAACGGGCTGTAAATTAATCGGCAACAATCTTCAGTTTCTGGCCTGTTATAATGCTGTCTGATTTAAGTTTATTAACCCGTTTTATGGTATCTACACTGGTATTAAACCGTTGGGCAAGCGAAAACAGGGTGTCGCCGGTTTTTACCACATAACTTAGTTTAGCTCCTGCTGCCTGCAGGCGGGCTTCGTTTGCTTGCGCAGTGTTGTTTTTGGCTTTTTTACCGCGCAGGTACACCGTTTGCCCTGCCGAAAGCGGCTTGCTTTTGTTCAGTCCGTTTCTTTTGTAGAGGCTGTTGAGTTTAATACCATATAAATGGGCTATGGACTCCAATGTTTCATTGGGTGCTGCAACATGTTCTCTAAATTCAGAAGATGCCTTTCTTTTAGGCTGCTGCAGATAAACTATGGTGTTTGCCCGTATGGTGTCTGCTGCACCAAAGCTGTTGAATTTGCTTAGTTTTTCGAGGCTTATATTATAGGCTTGTTGTACCTGTTTGAGCGTAATATCGCAATCAAAAAACACCGTTTTCAGTCCGTTATAACTCATGGGGGTGGCAATAATCTGCTCGCTGCAATTGCAATTGCTGCCGGTTGCCATTTGGTCTAAGGTAAACAAGCGGTAATTGATTATAAGGTTGGTTAATTGGTTGGCATAGGTGGGTTCGGTAGCATAGCCGGCTTCTTTAAGTCCTTTTGCCCACAGGTTATAATCTGTGGCAGGAAGGTTAAAAAGGGGGCTGTACCGTTGGTTGTTGGCTAAAAAATTAGAATGGTCTATATAAGAGGCATAAGCACTTTTATATTTTCTGAAACATTCTTCCTCTTCGTCATCTCGGGCAAGAATGCGCATACCTTTCCACCCTTTATGGCACTTAATGCCAAAGTGGTTGCGCGCTTTAATGGCTAAGTAGCTGTTGCCGAAACGCGATTCGATGATTCCCTGCGCCATAATAATGCTGGCCGGAATTTGGGTGCGCTTCATTTCTGAAATAGCAATGCCTTTATAGAGGTCAATATATTCGGCAATGGTTAAAGGATTGTGTTTGCGTTCAACAATGGGTTGTGCGGTGGCGGGTTGCAGCAACAGCAACAACAAAAGGGGCAGTAAGAGCAAACCCGTTGGAAGGCGGTTAATACAGCTTTTTTGCGGGCAGAGTATCATAATTAGAATGGTTATTGTTTTTTCCCGATTAGTTTGGGCAGTTGCAGCCCGTTGCTGCGCAGGTTAATTTTTTCGCCGGGTTTGGGTTGCCTGCCTGCTGCCATATTGTTGCGCGCATATAATGCCTGCAACGAAATGCCATACAGTTGGGCAATATGCCACATGGTTTCGTTTTCTGCGGCGGCATGGTATTTGTCGCCTTTATCGGTTTTGTCTTTTTTGGCTTGCAGGAAAATATGCGTTTGAGGCGGTATAAAAGCATTGCTTTCCATATCGTTAAATTGCAGTACCTCCTGTGTGGTAAGGCGGTAGGTTTGGGCAATTTGCGAGGGCAACACTTCATAGGCATAACTAACTGCCGGTGTAGCGTTAATGTTATAGGTTTTTTGCTTGGGCAACATCATGTTCTCGTTGCTCATGTCGGGCTTATAAGTAATTTTTGTTTTCCTTGGTGTTGCATCGGTTTTTTCTTTATTGGCCGAAGCAGTGGCTCTTTGCGATGTTTCGGGTTTTGCATTGTATAAGGCGGTTGACGCGGACACAGCAACGCCGTTATCTTTATCCGGTGCTTTACCGGTGGCCGGCGGGGGCGTTGCCTTTAGCGGCTGTGCTGCCGCAACTGTTTGTTCTGCCGCAGGTGATGGTGCCTGGTTTGCGGTAGCAGGCGGCACAAATGCAGTGGCAGGTGCCTGAGGTTTTTGAACCGATGCATATAAATTGGGGTTAAAAAACGGGTTTAACTGCCGTCCGGTGCCCTTAATTTCTACGGTAGGTATTTGGGCTTTGTTGCTGCCGCTGTTCTGCAAATTGCCCTTAAACAGGGGTTTAAAACCGGATTGTATGCGCTCTGCCTGTACAGATATGGCGGGTGCCCCTTTGAGGCACTTTAACTCCATGCCCTTGGGCCGAAGGGTTACCGATTGTGCAAGTAAATTATCTATTGTTTTAAGGTCTTTGGCGGGAGCAAAATCAATAAACCCGCCGGCACTGTGCATGGGTGCTACCGGTAAAATGGCACCCAGGTCTTCGTTTTGGGTAAAGGGCGGTTCTAATACAACCCATTCGCCTTTGCCGTTTATGCAAATGTTATCGGCATATACAACCGGATGTGCGGGAGTGTTGTCGTATTGGTATAAGGCATAGGTTTTTATTATGTTAATTATTTTTTCGGTGTACTGTTCATTGGTGGCATAGCCGGCTTTTTTTAACCCGGCCGCCCAGCCCTCGTAGTCGCCCGGCGGAAGGGCAAACAAAAAAGCGTACCGCTCTCTCGACATTAAAAAGTCGGAATGGTCTTTATAGGAATCGTAAACATTCGGGTACTTCCTGAAACACTCATCAAGCGAATCGTCGGTATAGTAAATGGTTTCGCCCGTCCAGTCAGATTTGCACTTTATCCCGAAATGGTTGTTTCCTTTCAATGCTAAATTACTTTGCCCAAAATTAGATTCAAACATGCCCTGCGCCAGTTTAATACTTGCAGGTATGCCGGTTCGCTGCATTTCTAAAACAGCCAGGTCTTTATACTGTTCTATATAACTTGCAGCAACCATATTTGCATTGCCGGGTACAGGCAGCAACATGTGGGCGTATGCAATATTTGCAAACAGCAGCACAATTATAAGGGTAGCAGGCTTGTACATATTTTAGGGTGTTTTTAGAAAAAACAATGGTTAATGGTGTGCAAGGTTTCAAAAACTGTTCCTATTGCCTTAAAACAGCGGATTTCTGCAACCGGAAATAAAAAAGACATGCCGCTTTAATAAAGATAATTTATTTTAATGTTGCTTTTAATCTTTAAAATCAGTTACTTATAAATTTACCTAAGAATAAAGCAATAATTTGGAGACAAAAATTCTTGACTATTATTTTTTCTCTGTCCGGTTTGTTTTTTTGTCTTCCACAGTAAAATTGTCCGGGTATGGTTGCTTTCTAAAGTGTACGATGCCGTTTTTTTCTGCCATTCAGCAATAAAAAAGCCTCCCTGATTTACAAGGAGGCTACACCCTTACTAATCCCTCTATTAAGAGAACATTTATTATTTTTCAAACACAGTTAAGTGGTTAACCGTTAACGAATTATTAATTAATCATTATTTTGTGTGAAACAGCATTTTGGTTGGTTTTTACCATTACCAAATACATACCCGATGGCAGGTTGCTGCGGTCAAACAAAATGCTTTGAATGCCACTGTTCATTGTTTGGTTGGCCAATATGCGCACAAGCCGCCCGTTCAGGTCATACACACCTGCCTCTACATGGCTGTTTGCGGCAAGTTCAAACATAATATTGGTGGTGGTGCTGAACGGGTTGGGCATATTGGTAAGCGAACCAACCAAATGCACGGCAGCATTGCTAACCGGATTGTTAACGGCAATGCTGCGCGCATTTTCTGTTGAAGTGGCGGGTTGCTGTATGGGGTTTGTTTGGTTGGGTAAAGCCTCCTGAGTTCCGGTTTTGTGTTTAATATCAAATACATATAGTTTACCTTCAAAGGTTTCGCTGCATCCTTCGGAGTTAGATATAGTTAACAGGAAGGTATAGCGGCCTGCATTGCTGAAGGTGTGTTTCGGGTTCAATTCATTGGAAGTAGCGCCATCGCTAAACTGCCATTGTGCCGTTTGGTAATTACCTGCCGATTTATTGGTAAAATTTACAGATAACCCTTTGGTTTGGTAAGAAAAACGGGGCTGTAAATTACAGTTTGCTTTTAAAGAAAAACTGATAAAAAGAAGGCAAACTATGAATAATCCAATTCTCATTTTGTGCAAGCTATATTAAACGGTGTATTGTCTTGTTCTGATAGGTTGTACGGCAGTTGAAAGTGCAAGGTTACAAAAAAGGTGAAATTATAGTCACAAAATTGTAAGAGTGGTTAACAACCGTTGGATTACCTGCAGCCGGGCTTGTTGGTACATACTGCATTTAATGGTGGCAGATGCGGGTGCAATGAGTTGGCATCAAAAAGTATAAATCACATCAATTGTATATAAGGCGCTGTTTTTCAATGAATAAGCCAATTTCATTGTTATAAATCTGCTTGTTCTCAAAAAAAAACAAATATACTTATGTTGTGGCCTTACCTCTTTTCGCCGCCTGTTTACCATGCCACATGCACCTGTTCCGGCAATTGATAAGGCACCTTGGCCATTGTTGTTGTTTTTGTCAAAAAAATATTATGATAAAAATATTGTGTGCCAATGACAAAGTAACCTTCCGGTTTTGCCGGTATATTTGCCTGTATGCTGCCTGTGGTGTATTGTTTTTATAGCGCAGGATTTTCCGCTTGATTGTGCCTTTTATATTTTGGAGCGCCCGGGCTGTGTTGCACATGCCGCAGGCATTAAGGGCAAACGGCCGGCTTAGTCTTTAACTCTCGCCAATTGTTGTTGTAAGTGCATTTCAATTGATAGCTTTTCTACAACTGCTGCAGCGCCGGTGTTGGGTTTTATTGGGGCAATGTCCGTTTTGGCAGGGTCATTGTTTTCACAATGGTTGATGCGCAATGTTTTAATTGTTTAAGCGCAACGCACAATACTCAATCCATTTAAACCCGCTGCAAATTACCCTTGCACCCGGTTTATTGAAAAACAACTTACCCAAATATGGCACGCATTTACAGAAAGGCAGCAGCAGGCCGGGTTCGGTGCACAGAACATGTAAAAAATCGGCTATGGCTTTACCCCGTTTTTGGGCACTCCTATATTGCAAACAATGGCATAATGGTCGGAGTAATCTTTGTCAATAATTTTAAAACCCGAAAGATGTAATGCCTCACCGGCAAGTATATAATCTATGCGCAGGGTAGGTAAAAACGTGTTAAAGGTCTTTCCTATTCCGAAACTGCTTTGCAAAAAGGCATCTTGCAGGTTTTTGCTAATGGTATGATAGGCATAGGAAGAAGGCACATCGTTAAAATCGCCGCAAACCAATACCGGGTAGGGCGATTTTTGGATGTATTCGGCCAAAATACGGGCTTGTGTGCTTCGTTTTTTAAAACCATCGCGCAGTTTGAGCAGCACAATGAGGTTTTTTTGTATTGTTGATTTTTTGAGGTCTTCCTGGCTGAGGCCGCCGGTAATATCCTGCACATACTTAACATCTTTGTTTGACAGCCTGAACGATTGCAAATGTGCATTAAAGAGCCGGATAATCTGCCCCTCTCCTACGGCTACATCGGCATAGGTTACTATGTTGCCGGTTGAGTTGCTGAACACAATTTTATCGGGGTTATTGAGGGGGTATTTAGAGAATACGGCTTCGCCCCAATGGTCTTTTCCGCGCAGGGTAAGGGTTTTTTCGAAATGGTAGTACTTGTAGCCCAGTTCGTTTACCAGCAGTTTTACGTTGTGCAGTTCGCCGGCATCTTCGGTATAAAACTCCTGAAAGCAGATAACATCGGGATTTTCGGCACTGATAAGGCTGAGCATTTTATCGCGGGCAACTACATTTTCTTTCCAGTTATAGAGGTCAAAATTGCGCACATTGTAACTCATTACCTTTAATTGCGGAGTTCCGGCTACCAGTGTTTTTTGGCCTGTTGCAAAGGCAAATGTTTTGGTAAACATTGGTAAACCCAGCAACAACACTGCTGCCATATACAACAACTGCCGCCATTTTTTGCGCAGCAACCAGTAGATGGTAAACAACATATTTAAGGCCAGGGTAAACGGGTAACCCAGCGCCAATATAGCCGGCATCCACAGGGTTTCGGGGTTAAGGTAAGGGGCCGTGTAGGTGCATAGCAGGAGTATAACCGCCAGAAGGTTAAAAAAGTATATCAGTTTATCGAACCAACTTAGCCGCCCTGCTTTCATGGCAATACCTGAATAGTATAAGAATGATTAAGGAGAGAACGCTTCGGGAAGCACTTAAATTATACCCAAATAGTGAAAAACTATAACAGCATGGCGCCCGCCATACACAAAAAACCCAGCATATAACCATTGTACACCTCGCGGGGCTGATGCGCCTGCAATACCAAACGGGCAGTGCCTACCAGGCCGCCCAGCAAAACAACCAGCATTAATGCCCAGCTGATGTTGTATATGCTAATACCCGCAGTAAATAGCACCATTGCAAACATGCCGCCCATGCCAATGGCGTGTATGCTTATTTTTTCTATCATGATATTAATAATCATAGATAAAAAGAGGGCTATAGTGCAGCCCATCATCATGCTTGCGGTAATATGCGGCGTTTGGGCTTTGTACAGCACGGTGTAAGTCCACATAAACATAAAGGCCATGGGTATAAATACCAAAATGCGCTGTTTGCGGTCGGCAATATTATAGTTGTCTATAAAACCCAGTTTTTTCATTAAGAAAACAATAAAAAGCGGGTACAGCAGGGTATAAAACACAATGGTTCTTATAACAAACACAGCCTGTGCAGAGGTAATATACCCGAAAATATTGGGCAAAGCCCATACCATAAAAAGAGCTGTATAACTGGGTATAAAAATAGGGTGCAACAACAGCGAAATAACTTTGGCCAGGTTTTTCATAAGGGTTAAAACAGAGTTTTACAATTGTTTACGCAACCTTGCCACCGGAATGTCTAATTGTTCGCGGTATTTGGCAACGGTGCGGCGGGCAATGTTGTAGCCGCGGTTAACCAGTTCTTCGGTGAGTTTTTGGTCAGAAAGGGGTCGTTTTTTGCTTTCGTTGCCAATAAGGTCGGTTAATATTCTTTTTACTTCGCGGGTAGAAACTTCCTCGCCGCTATCGGTTTGCAGCGCTTCAGAGAAAAACGATTTCAGTTTAAAAGTTCCAAATTCGGTTTGCACAAATTTGCTGTTTGATACGCGCGAAACGGTAGAAATATCCAGCCCGGTAATATCGGCCACGTCTTTCAAAATCATGGGGCGCAGTTGCATTTCGTCGCCGGTTACAAAATAGTCATGCTGATAGGTTAAAATGGCTTCCATGGTTTTAAGCATGGTAGATTGCCTTTGTCTTATGGCATCAATAAACCATTTTGCGGCATCTATTTTTTGTTTTATAAATAAAATGGCTTCGCGCTGCCGGGGGTCTTTCTTTTTAGCGCGGGCAAATTCGCGCAGCATATCGCGGTAGTTGTCGCTTACACGCAGTTCGGGGGTATTGCGTGAGTTGAGTTTAAGGGTAAGTTCATCGTTTTCGTTTATGACAATAAAGTCGGGTACAATATAAGTTTCGGGATTTGTTTTGCTGTTGCCCGATGTGTAGGCGTTTGCCGGTTTGGGGTTCAGTTTCCGTATTTCATCTACGGCACATTTCAGGTCGTCATCGGAAATATGCAGTTGTTTGCACAGTTTGTCGTAGTGTTTTTTCGAAAATTCCTCAAAATGGTTTTCGAGTATGGCAATGGACAACTGCACGGTGTTGTTTTCTTCGGGATTGCGGCGTTGCAACTGAATAATGAGGCACTCCTGCAGGTTTCGGGCAGCAACACCGGGGGGGTCAAATCCCTGCACTACCTCCAGTAATTCCTCCAGTTCTTCGGCACTAATTGACAGGTTTTGGGTAAAAACAAGGTCGTTGCTTATAGATTCGAGGCTGCGGCGCAGGTAGCCATCTTCATCAATGCTGCCTATAATTTGGCTGGCAGCACTAAACTGACGGTCATCTAAACTTACCATCCCTAATTGTTCCATTAAATACTCATGAAAAGTGGTGGAAAAGGCAATAGGGAGGGTTTTAGGTTCATCGCTGCCGCCATAGTTGGGGTCTTGCAGTTTATAGGAAGCTATGCCGTCATCGCTGTCGGAGTAGCCGCTCAAGTCCACCTCATCAAACTCTTCGTCGTTTCTTTCATCTCCGCTGTCGGCGCCGGGTGCGCCATCGCCGTTTAACGAAACCTGGTAACTTTCTTCATCTTCAAAGCGCACTTCTTCTAAGGCGGGGTTTTCCTCCAGTTCTTCCTTAATGCGCTGATCCAGCAATACAGTGGGTAACTGCAGCAGTTTCATGTGCTGAATATGCTGGGGCGATAATTTCTGAGATTGCTTTTGGGCTAAACGCTGTTTTAACATGGCGGTTTAATTGCTGTGGCAGGTGCGCCCGATAACCAACGCCCTGCTTGTTTTTGTATCTTACAAACAAAAGTACCATTTTTACAGTAATTTTTAAAAAAAAGTTTTAAACTAAGGAGCCTCCATCGCAAATTTTTTAAACATTAATGTATAATAATTTCAAAATAAGCAACTTGTAAAAAAGTGGTTTGCTTAGCTAAATTTGTGCCAAATATTAACCCAACCTTGCCCTCTGCACAGGTTTTACCCTTCGGGTTCCTCTGCAAAGCCGCCCCAATGCTGCCCGCAAAATTGAACTTTATTTACCCGAATTGGGTTATAACCGCCAACAAACGGCAACGGCTCATGAAAAATTAACGCCTGAACCGGCTATACCATGGTATATGCTTGAAACTATGTGTATAAACATGTACCTTTGCACTCTTTTACCAATAAACCCCCATATAGCGCCATGTTGCAGATACAAGACATAGCAAAACACGAAGGACAAACAGTAACCCTGAACGGGTGGGTAGAAAGCAAGCGCACCGGCGGAAAAGTAGCCTTTGTAACCCTGCGCGATGGTTCGGGCTTTGTAGAGTGTATTTTCAGCCTTGATACCGTGGGCGAAGAAACACTTGAAAACGCCAAACGCCTTACCCAGGAAAGTTCTGTGCAAATAACCGGTAAAGTGGTATTGAACGAAAAACAGGAATTTGGCACCGAAATACATGCCACCGGCATTCATGTTTTCCAACTTGCCGCCGAATACCCCATATCCCGAAAAGAACACGGGGTAGATTTTTTAATGAACAACCGCCACCTTTGGCTGCGCAGCCGCCGGCAATGGGCTGTGCTGCGCATAAGAAACCGCGTAAAATTTGCCATACACCAGTTTTTTCAGGAAAACGGCTTTGTACAAACCGATGCACCACTGCTTACCGGCAACGCCTGCGAAGGAACCACCACCCTGTTTGAAACCGAATATTATGAAAAAGACGTGGCGTACCTCTCGCAATCGGGGCAGTTATATGCCGAAGCAATAGCTATGGCTTTGGGCAAAGTTTACACCTTCGGGCCAACTTTCCGCGCCGAGCGGTCTTCTACCCCGCGCCATTTATCGGAGTTTTGGATGATTGAACCCGAAATGGCGTTTTATGACCTTGAAATGGACATGGAACTCATTGAGGCTTTTGTAAAATATATTGTAAACGCCGTTTACGCCGATTGTAAAACCGAACTGAACATTCTGGAGCGCGATACCACCCTGTTTGAAAACATTAACAAACCGTTTCCGCGCGTTACTTACTCCGATGCGGTAAAAATTATACAGGGCAAAATGAACTGGAACGGGCGCAATGCCATTGATACCCTGCGCACCCAATTAGCAAAAGTAGAAGCCGACCTGCAAGCCAAAAATGCCGAAATTGCCGAAACCGAAGACCTGTTGACTAAAGGCGGCGTAAGCAAAGGACAGGCCAACTACTACCAAAGTAAAATTGACCGGCTCAAAGGCGAAGCCCGGAAACTGGAAGATAAATCGAAAGAAATTCCCGAATGGATTGATGCTTCCCTCAATTTTCCCGATGGCGAAGACTTTGGCTCGCCGCAGGAAAAAGCGCTTACCAGCTTGTTTGATACGCCGGTTATGGTGTATAAGTGGCCACGTGCCATAAAAGCTTTTTACATGAAACGCTATGAAGACGACCCCGAATTTGTAAAAGGCGTTGACCTGCTTGCCCCCGAAGGTTTTGGCGAAATTGTGGGCGGTTCTGAGCGTGAAACCGACCTGCAAACCTTAGTTGATGCCATTAACCACCACAACCTGCCTATGGAAGCCTTTGAATGGTACTTAGACCTGCGCCGCTTCGGCTCGGTGCCTCATGCCGGTTTTGGCCTTGGTTTTGAACGGGTGGTTATGTGGCTTACCGGTGTATCGCACATTCGAGAAACCATACCGTTTCCTCGCTATTACGGCAGGCTGTTTCCATAGTGCTTGCTGGGGGAGAATTGCCTTGCATCTGTTTACCGCAACCGGGCAACACATTAACAATTTTATGCTATAAAACAAAACCGGAACAACACCCCTGTTGTGTTGCCTTTCAGGCAGGTGCAGGGTATGTTGTTCCGGTTTATATTTCGGGTGTGCCGGGTTAAGACGCCTCCTGCACTTCTTTCTGGTGTTTTTCTATAAGTTGCTGTTGTATATCGGCCGGTGCCGGGGCATACTCGGCAAAGGTTTGGGTGTGTTTGGCGCGCCCTTGGGTAAGCGAGCGCAACGTAGAAGAATATTTGTACAATTCCATAAGCGGCACCCGCGCTTTCACCTTTTGGTAATGACCTTCGGCCTCAATGCCCATAATTATGGCGCGGCGGGTTTGCAGGTCGCCCATTACGTCGCCCATAGCATCTTCGGCAACCAATACTTCCACATCGTAAATAGGTTCCAGAATTTGCGGGCTTGCATCCTGAAACGCCTGTTTAAAGGCCATGGTGCTGGCAATTTTAAAGGCCATATCGTTAGAGTCAACGGGGTGCATTTTACCATCATACACACTCACGCTTACATCGCGCACATAAGAGCCGGTAAGAGGTCCGTCCACCATTTTATCCATAATACCTTTTAAAATGGCACTCATAAATTTGGCATCTATGGCGCCGCCCACAATGCAGTTGTTAAACACCAATTTGCCGCCCCATTCCAGGGGTATTTCTTCGTGGCTGCGCACCGACATGCCTTCGGGAGTGGATAAACCGTCGTAGTAGGGTTCTACCAGCATGTGTACCTCGCCAAACTGGCCTGCGCCGCCGCTTTGTTTTTTGTGGCGGTAATTGGAGCGCACCGGTTTTCGTATGGTTTCGCGGAAGGGGATTTTGGGTTCAAAATAGTCAAATTTAATTTTGTACTGGTTTTCGGCTTTCCATTTAGCTACTGCCAGGTGCAGTTCGCCTTGTCCGCTGAGCAGTATTTGCCCCAGTTCTTTAGAGTGTTCTACAATAAGGGTAGGGTCTTCGGCGTGCAGGGCGTGCAGGGCGTGGCTTAGTTTTTCTACATCGGCTTTGTTGTCAATGCTTACGGCCACGGTAATGCGGGGCGCCGGAAACTTAATGGGTACAATATGGTAGGGGTGTCCTTTTTCAAACAGGGTGCTGTTGGTAGCGGTGTTTTTCAGTTTTACGGTTGCGCCAATATCGCCGGCTTTCAGTGAGTTTACCTGCTCGCGGTTGCGCCCGTTCATGATAAAGAGCTGGTTAAGGCGTTCGGTATTTTCATTCAGTGAATTTACGAGGTCCATGCCTGTTTTTACCTCGCCCGAATATACTTTAAAGAACGACATATCGCCCAAATGCGGTTCCGATATGGTTTTGAACACAAAGAGGCAAACCGGCCCGTCGGGGTTGCATTGCAGGGTTTTACCGCTTTGGCGCTGTACGGGGGGCACATCTAAGGCAGAGGGGGCAATATCGTGTATAAAACCCAAAATACGGCCGGTTCCCATATCGGCTTTGGCAGAGCAGCAGAACACCGGAAAAATATCGTGGTTTATCATGGAGTGTTTCATCCCTTTTGCCATTTCTTCTTCGTCGAGGGTGCCTTTTTCAAAGTACAGTTCCATCAACCCTTCATCGTTTACGGCAATAGCCTCAATAAGGGCGTTGTGCATTTCATCGGCTTTGGCTTTTTCACTGTCGGGTATAGGCAGTTTTTCGGGTTTTCCTCCCTGTGGCGGAAACTTGTACATCACCATTTTCAACACGTCAATAATGGCATTGAAACCTGTACCCTGGTTATAGGGATATTGCACGGCAATTACTTTTTCGCCAAAACGCTGCCTTGCTTGTTCAAGGGTTCGGTCGAAATCAGATTTTTCGTGGTCCATCTGGTTAATGGCAAAAATCATGGGTGCCTGAAATGCTTCGGTATATTCCCAAATGAGTTCGGTACCCACTTCAACACCGTTTTGCGCGTTCAGTACCATAATGGCGGTATCTGCCACGCGCAAGGAGGCAATTATTTCACCCACAAAATCGTCAAAGCCGGGGGTGTCAATGAGGTTGATTTTGTTGTCTTTCCACTGCAAATGTAATAACTTGCTGAAAATGCTGTTACCGCGTTGTTTTTCAATTTCGTGGTAGTCCGACACGGTATTTCCCTCTTCTACACTGCCCCGGCGGGTTACGATGCCGGCTTCGTACAGCATGGCTTCTACCATAGTGGTTTTACCGCAACCTGCATGGCCTAAAACCGCTACGTTTTTAATCTTATTGGAATCGAATGGCTTCATAGATATGCATTTTGTTAATCAAACATTAAATAGGGCTTGCAATTTAGCCATATTTTTGTAGTGGCATAAAGAAAAACCGAAAAAAAGTTACAACAGGCATTTTTGCCCTTGCCGGCAAGCCCTAAATACCGGTCTTTGTGCCGGTTGGCATATTAAATTTGTATGCTCAGGTTGGTTTTTGGTTTATTTTGCCCTGAATTTATACCCTATTCCTTTAAGGGTTTTAATATAGCCCTTGCCTAATTTTTCGCGCAGTTTGCGTATATGTACATCAATGGTACGGTCGTTTACAATTACATCGGTTCCCCATACTTTGTTCAGTATTTCTTCGCGGGTAAACACGCGGCCGGGTTTTGAAGCCAGCAGGTACAACAGGGCAAACTCCTTGCGCGGCAGTTCTATGGGGTGGCCGTTCATTTTAAGGGTGTAGGTATTTTTGTCAATTACCAAATCGGCAATGGCAATCATGTTTTCTTCATCTTCGGGAATTTCTGTTTTATGAAACCGGCGCAGGAGCGATTTAATTTTGCTTATCAGCAGGCGCGGCCTGATGGGTTTGGTAATATAGTCATCGGCACCAAGGTCAAGGGCCATTACCTGGGTAAATTCTTCGCTTCGGGCGGTTAAAAATACAATGATGGTGTCTTTCATTTCGGGCATGGCTACCAGTTCGCGGCAGGCCTGCATACCGTCTAATTCGGGCATCATAATGTCCAAAATTATGAGTTGCGGCAGGTATTTTTTGGCCATGTCAATGGCCTTTTGCCCGTTTGGTGCAGTAAGCACGGTAAAACCCTCTTTTTGCAGGTTGTATTGCACAAATTCCAGCACATCGGGTTCGTCGTCGGCAATTAAAATGGTCATGTTTTTGGGTTCCATATTGTAAAATGTTGGTTTACCGGCAGTTACCCATTTTTGCGCTTAAAAACGGCCGCAACAGGCGGCCTCCTCTGTTTTGGGGCAAAGGTAGCAGGTATAAAGTTACCGTTTACCCTACACTCCTTTACCGGAAACAATTTTTTATTTGTGCTTTTACTGCTTTTCTTTTGGCAGGTTAAAACCACCTGTTCTTTACTGTTACGACAAATATTTGCCTACTATGGGCATACGGCGCCCCACACCAAAAGCCTTGGGCGATATGCGCAAAACAGGCGGTGTTTGGTGCCTTTTATATTCATTGGTATTCACCAGTTTCAGGGTGCGGTCAACCAGTGCTTTGCTAAAACCCATGGCTACCAGTTCTTTGGGCCCCTGCCGTTTTTCTATGTATTGATACAATACCCGGTCAAGGTCGTCGTATTCGGGCAATGAGTCGCTGTCTTTCTGGTTGGGGCGCAATTCGGCAGAAGGGGCTTTGGTAAGAATGCTTTCGGGAATAATTTCGCCATTGCGGTTCAGGTAGTGGCAAAGTTCATACACCTCGGTTTTATACAAATCGCCAATAACCGATAAGCCTCCGCACATATCGCCGTACAAAGTACCATAACCCACGGCGGCCTCGCTTTTGTTTGATGTGTTTAAAACAATATAGCCAAATTTATTTGACAGCGCCATGAGTATGTTGGCCCGTATGCGTGCCTGCAGGTTTTCTTCGGTTACGTCAAAAGGTTTGTTTTCAAAGAGGGGTTCAAGGGTTTGCAGGTAGCTGTCGTACATGGATTTTATAGGTATAATATCGTATGGGCAGCCCAGGTTGTCGGCCAACTGTATGGCATCCTCTACCGAGTGTCCGGTAGAAAACTGCGAGGGCATGAGAATTGCCCTTACATTGCTGCTGCCCAATGCCTGTGCTGCCAGGGTAAGTACCAAAGCCGAGTCAACACCGCCCGAAAGCCCCAATATGGCTTTTTTAAAACCCAGTTTACCAAAATAATCTTTAATGCCTTCCAGCAGGGCACGGTGTATGAGCACGGTTTTGTCTTTGGGCTGTTCGCCGGCAGTTGCGGATTGTACTGCCTGGGGTACATTGTTGTTGGTAAGAATATAAAAACGCAGAGTTTCTTCAAAATAGGGCAACTCATCTACCACATTGCCGTTGGCGTCCATTACCAGCGAACCGCCGTCGAAAATAAGTTCGGTTTGTGCGCCGGTGCAGTTGGCATAAAAAGCCGGCACTTTATAGCGCAACGCATTTGCCCGAAGGGTTTGTATGCGCTCCCGGGCGTGTCCGTTATGAAACGGTGAGGCCGAGAGGTTAATCATCACATCGGGGTTTTGGTTAACCAGTTCGTCCATGGGGCAAATGGTATATAAAGGATTTTCGTTGCCCACGTTCCAGATGTCTTCGCAAATGGTTATGGCAATGCGTTTGCCTTTATAGTATATGGTTTCAAAGGTTTTGGCGGGTTCAAAGTAGCGGTATTCGTCAAATATATCGTAAGTGGGCAGCAATGCCTTGTGCGCTACGTGCAACACCTCGCCGTTGGCTATAAAATAGGCCGAGTTAAACAGGTCTTTCCCCTCCGGTTCGGGGTTTACAGACGGTGCGCCTACAATTACGGCAATACCGGCGCTTTCTTCTTGTATGCGTTCAATAACCTCGTGGCAGCGCCTTATAAAATCGGGAAACTCCAGAAAATCGCGCGGCGGGTATCCGCAAACCGACAATTCGCTAAATATCACCAAATCGGCCTGTTGGTGGCGCGCCTCGTGTATGGCGGCTTTAATTTTCTCAAAATTGGCTTCAAAGTTGCCAATATGGTAGTTTTGTTGGGCAATGGCAATTTTCATACGATAAAGTTGTTACAAAGGTACACTGAAAAATTAAAAGTACAAACAGTTTTGTGTATTTTTTACACTTAGGTTGTTGTAAACAATACACTATTTGCCTGAAAATAGTTCACCTTTTCTGTAAAAAAGTTTTGTAAAAAACTTAGCCTTATTTCCCGACGACATAAAATTGCATATTCCGGGGTGTGCTGACAAATTACGGTGGGGCGGTTAAATACGATAGCGGTTTGCCGGAACTATGTGTTTTACCGCAAAGAGCACAAGGGAGTTCGCAAAGTTATTTTTTTGATTTTTACCGCCGGTGTGTTGCTGTGCTTTGCGGTAAAAGAAGTATTGTCCGGCATGAAAGAATTGGTGTAATTGAAAACCGGACAGTTAACCTGTTGAAGCCGTTTTTAAAAAAACAACCCCCGGTTAAAACCTTGCTGAGGCGTTTATTTTTAACCGGTTTCAACAAAAGGGCGTATTTGCTGCTGTATAACACAAAACGAAACTTTTTAACCGAATAACCGCTTGCAAACAGTAGCCCGATGTAATGAGGCAGGCTACACGCAGCATACACATACACAGGAAAAATGATGCCAAATACCTTTTTGTCATTTAACCCAGGTTCGGTTGTAGCCATCGGGTCATTTCAGTAAGGCTCATGCCTTTGCGGTGTGCCAGGTCGGCCACTTGTTCGGGAGTAATTTGCCCTACGCCAAAATAGGTTGCCTGCGGGTGGGCAAAATACCAACCGCTAACCGATGCGGCGGGGTACATGGCACAACTTTCGGTAAGGGTAATGCCGGTGTTGGTTTCTACGTTAAGCAGTTGCCACAGGGTTCTTTTTTCGGTATGGTCGGGGCAGGCCGGGTAGCCCGGGGCGGGGCGTATGCCTTGGTATTGTTCGGCAATTAAGTCTTTGTTGTCAAGGTTTTCGGCAGTGGCATAGCCCCAAAATTCGGTGCGTACCCGTTGGTGAAGGCGTTCTGCAAAGGCTTCGGCCAGGCGGTCGGCCAGGGCTTTCAGCAATATGGCGTGGTAGTCGTCGTGGGCGGCTTCAAAGGCTTGCACATGCTGTTCAATGCCAATACCGGCCGTTACGGCAAAAGCGCCAATATAATCGGTTTTACCGCTTTCGGCGGGGGCAATAAAATCTGCCAGACACCGGTTGGGCAATCCTTGGGCTTTTTTATTTTGCTGCCGCAAATGGTGCAGGGTAACGGTATGGTTGCCGGTATTTACTACAATATCATCGCCCACGGCATTTGCCGCAAACAACCCGATGACTGCCCTTGCTCTAAGCCATTTTTGGTCAATAATTTGTTGCAGCAGCGCCTGTGCATCGGCATAGAGTTTGGTGGCTTCGGCGCCCACAACGGCATCGGTTAAAATATCGGGAAACTTGCCTGCCAGTTGCCAAGACTGGAAAAAGGGTGTCCAGTCAATATAGCCTGCCAATTCTTTCAGGTCATAATCGTCAAATATGGTAATGCCGGGTTTTAGCGGAACAGGCGGCGTATATTGTTGCCAGTTAAGGTTTGTTTTGTTGTTGCGGGCTTGTTGCAGTGGCAGCAGGTTTTTGGCAGTTTGTTTGCTTAAAAACCGCTCGCGCAGGGTTTGGTACTGTTGCTGTATTTGTGTGGTAAACGTTCTGCTTTGCTGCTCATTTAGCAGGCTGCTTACCACGGGTACACTGCGGCTGGCATCTGCCACATGTATTACTGCGCCGCTGTATTGCGGGGCAATTTTTACGGCTGTATGGGTTTGGCTGGTAGTGGCTCCGCCAATGAGCAGGGGCAGGGTAAATCCTTGACGTTCCATTTCGGCGGCAATGTTTACCATTTCGTCTAAGGAGGGGGTTATAAGGCCGCTCAGTCCTATAACATGCGCTTGGTGTTCTTTGGCTGCTGCCAGAATTTTTTCTGCCGGAACCATTACGCCAAGGTCTATTACCTGATAGTTGTTGCAGGCCAGCACCACACCCACAATATTTTTACCAATATCATGCACATCGCCTTTTACGGTGGCCAGAACAATTTTGCCCTGCGTATTTTGTGTGCCCTGTTTTTCGGCTTCGAGGTAGGGTTGCAGCCAGGCAACGGCTTTTTTCATTACGCGGGCGCTTTTTACCACCTGCGGTAAAAACATTTTGCCGGCGCCAAACAAATCGCCCACCACGTTCATGCCGTTCATAAGGGGGCCTTCAATAACTGCTAATGGTTTGCCGTATTGTTGCAAGGCCTGTTCGGTATCTTCGTCAATATAATCGGTAATGCCTTTTATAAGGGCATGTTTCAGGCGTTCTTCTACCGGTGCCTGCCGCCAGGCATTATCTTTGGTGATTTCCTTGGCTTTGCCTTTAACCGTTTGTGCGTATTCCAGCAAACGTTCTGCGGCATCGGGTTTAAGGTTTAAAATTACATCTTCGCAGAGTTGGCGCAGGGTGGGTTCAATTTCGTCATACACTTCAATCATGCCGGCGTTTACAATGCCCATATCCATTCCTGCCTGTATGGCATGGTACAAAAATACCGAGTGCATGGCCTCGCGCACGGCATCGTTGCCCCTGAACGAAAACGATAAGTTGCTTACACCACCGCTTACTTTTACCAGTGGCATGAGTTGTTTTATTTGCCGCGTGGCTTCTATAAAATCCAGCGCATAGCGGTTATGCTCTTCCATGCCGGTGGCAATGGCAAAAATGTTGGGGTCAAAAATGATGTCCTGCGGCGGAAAATGTACTTTTTGGGTAAGTATTTGGTATGCCCTGTGGCAAATTTGCACTTTTCGGGCTGCGGTGTCGGCCTGTCCCTGTTCGTCAAAGGCCATTACCACCACGGCGGCTCCGTAGCGGCGCACTTTTTTTG
>MTCR01000052.1 GCA_002212725.1 Sphingobacteriales bacterium TSM_CSM
AGTAGCCGATTTACCGATAGTTGTTTGCCATACGGATGATTGGGCAGCATATCATAAATGTTTGCCTGCACACTGGCGACATGAAGTGGGGAAAGCCAATACATGGAAAATTGAGCGTAAGAATTTGAATTTTCGTACCCATATAAAACGGTTACAACGTAAGACGATTTGCTTTTCCAAAAATGAGCAAATTCATGACAACGTGATTGGATTATACATTGAAACATACTACTTCAAACATGGAATTTTTTCTGTATCCACTTAAATATCAACCTGTTGTGCCCACTACCACTGTTTTTTGCTTTTCAAAGACAACAAAGGTGACATTTGGCTTGGCACAGACGAAAATGGTGTTTTCAAGTTTAACGGAAAAACATTTGTAAAATTTAATTCATGACACATGAAATAAGAGCTACCGATAACAACAGCGGCTTCGTTGCGTGCACAGCACGAACAATGAAGCCGCTGTTGAACGAAACCTGCGGTAGCAAGCCCGGCTGTTATGGGGTTGTTGTTGAAATATGGCAGGGAAGGTAAGGTGTTGAGATATGAAAACCTGTTTCAGCGCTACGTTGTACTCCTTATACTTTACCTTACAATTGCGAGGTTAAATATTGACCGGTATAGCAAACAAAATTTTTGCTATCTTACCCCGTAATTTGGTTTATCATGCCCCAATTTCCTTTTTACCAACAGTTAGACTCTATGGATTGCGGCGTAAGCTGCCTGCGCATGGTTGCCAAATACTATGGCAAGCATTACTCTTTGCAATCTTTGCGCCAACGCAGCTACATAGACCGCGAGGGAGCCTCCTTGCTGGGATTAAGTGATGCAGCCCAAAGCATAGGATTGCAACCAATGGGCGTGCAAATATCTTACGAGCAATTAGCCGAAGTAGCGCCCCTGCCCTGCATTGTGCATTGGCAGCAACGCCACTTTGTGGTGGTGTATAAAATTACCTCCAATAAAGTTTATGTGGCCGACCCTGCCTTTGGCCGTACCGTTTACAAACGGCAGGAATTTATTGACAACTGGATTGGCACACAAAACAACTCCGAATTGCAGGGGGTAGCACTGCTGCTGGAACCTACAGAGCAGTTTTACAATTTACCCGATGAACCCGAAAAAAATAACGGACTGTGGTTTTTGTTGCCCTATATGGCAAAACACAAAAAACCAATAACCCTTCTGGTATTAGCTGTGCTGGCAGGCGGCGCTATACAATTTGCCTTTCCGTTTCTAACGCAACAACTTATTGACCGCGGTGTTGGCACACCCGACTTGCAATTTATATACCTCATTCTGCTGGCGCAGGTAATGCTTTTTGCCGGTAAAACCGCTATGGATTTTGTGCGAGGCCATTTGGTACTGCGCATCGGAAGCCTTATCAATATCGATATACTGTCTGATTTTTTGTTAAAACTCATGCGCCTGCCTATCGGGTTTTTTGATGTAAAACTTACCGGAGATTTGCTTCAGCGCATCGGCGATCATCAGCGTATAGAAAATTTCCTTACCAATACTTCACTCAATGTACTGTTTTCTTTGCTCAACCTGCTGGTGTTTGGCGTAGTGTTGGCCTGGTACAGCCTGCCTGTGTTTGCCGTTTTTGCTGCCGGAAGCCTGCTGTACCTTGTTTGGGTGGGTTTGTTCTTAAACCGCCGCCGCCAATTAGATTACAAGCGTTTCGACAAGCTGACCGACCAGCATAACAGCCTGCTGCAGCTCATTTACGGAATGCAGGAAATTAAACTCAATAATTTTGAGCAACAAAGCCGCCGGCAATGGCAAATCATACAAACCAACCTCTTTAAACTAAACGTACAAAGCCTTACCCTTGAACAATACCAGCAACTGGGTGCCTTGTTTTTTAATGAGTTTAAAAATATTATTATTGTATTTCTGGCTGCAAAAGAGGTAATTAACGGCAGCATGACCCTTGGCATGATGCTGGCCGTATCTTATATTGCCGGACAACTGAACGGACCGGTTGCCGAGTTGGCCCGGTTGCTGCAAGCGGCACAAGATGCGGCAATAAGTATTGAACGGCTAAACGAAATTCACCGGAAAACCGATGAAGAAACGCCACAAATGCACCATGTTACCGCCTTACCCGATGACAAAACCCTGAACCTGCATGAAGTATCGTTCAGGTATGGCGGGCCGCGGTCAGATAATGCACTCAGCAACATTACCCTTACCATACCGCAGGGCAAACTAACCGCCATTGTGGGCGCCAGCGGAAGCGGTAAAACCACCCTGCTTAAACTGTTGTTGCGGTTTTATGAACCGCAGGAAGGTACCATAACCCTGGGCACTATGCCTTTAGCTCAATTAAACCACCAAACCTGGCGGCAGCAGTGTGGCGTGGTAATGCAAGACGGATACATTTTTTCCGATACCATTGCCCGAAATATTGCTATGGCCGATACCAATATAGACCAAGCCAAACTTTACCAGGCACTGCAAACTGCCAACCTGCACGAATTTGCAGAAAGCCTGCCGTTGGGCGTAAATACCAAAATAGGACAGGAAGGCATTGGCCTGAGCGGCGGACAAAAACAGCGCATCTTAATTGCAAGGGCAGTTTATAAAAACCCCGATTTCTTGTTTTTTGACGAAGCAACCAACGCCTTAGATGCCGAAAACGAGCGCATTATTATGAACAACCTGCAAAAAGTGTTTGCAGGTAAAACGGTAGTAGTAGTGGCACACCGCCTCAGCACAGTACAAAATGCCCATCAGATTGTGGTGCTTAACAAAGGCAACCTTATTGAGCAGGGTTCGCACCCCGAACTCACCAACCTGAAAGGCGCTTATTACCACCTCGTGCGCAACCAATTAGAAATGGGTACCTAAGATATTGCCGGTTTTGTAAAACAAATCACCGTTTTTAACCCAATAGCCGGTTTAAAAAAAACTGTTCGTCAAAAAAATTGTACCTTTGCGGGCTTTAAAGGAACCTCTCAAACAGTTAACCAAAAATACACATTTAACCATGAAGTTTAAAGATATTGTGGCCATTAGCGGGCTTCCGGGGTTGTATGAAATGATTTCGGCAAAACCCGGCGGGGCTGTTGTGCGCGGATTACAAGATGGTAAAACGCAGTTTATCTCTAACCGCATTCACACTTTTTCTCCTTTGGATAAAATTTCGATGTACACCGTTGATACCGACAGCGAACCGCTGGGCAATATTATTCAAAACATACAAAAGTTTGAAAACGAACAAAACGGTACTGTTCCGCAGGCTAAAGAAAAACCCGATAACCTGCGTGCATTCTTAAAAGCCGTTTTACCCAACTACGACGAAAACCGCGTATATGTAAGTGATATACAAAAACTTATTAAATGGTACGCCCTGCTCAAAAACCTTGAACTGGATTTTGAAACCGAAGAAACTGCCGCCGAAAATGCTTCGGAAGCGGCAGACGGTGCGGCACAAAACCCCGATGCAGACACTGCCGAAATTGCCGGATAGGCAATATCCAAAGCTGCCGGCAACGGCCTAAAACAGGAAAAACGAAACGCCAAGCGTACCCAAGGCAAATAAAACAATAAACAACGGGTAGCAGAAAACAAGAAAAACAAACGCCTTAAAAAGCGTTTTAAACCACCCCTGCCTGTAAACCCGTTTCATGGCAAACAAGAGGTAAAGCAGCAATGCTATAACCACCACCTTGCCAAATGCCGGTGTGCTGTAGCCCCAGGTAAGCATGTACACTGCCAGAATAATGTAGGCAAAGGTGTGGTAATGCAGAAAAAAGGTGAGATGCTCTATGAAATACCGTTTGCTGCGAATGTAAAGCAACTTAAAAACCAAGGCAAGCAAGGGCATTAACAGCAGCATGGTAATGGGTAATGACCCTATACAGTATTGCAGGTAATCATCGGCATTGCCTTTCATTATTTTTATTGATTGCCGGGCAATGCGTGCAGCAAGCGGGTTTCTGAATAAACTGTATTCCGCCTTCAGGCTGTCGAGCGCTTGGTCGGCATCATATTTGCCGGCAAGGTATTTAACCCGCTTCCATGAAATCTGCTGGTCTTTTATTTTAAAAACTGCCGATTCGGGCGGCATAACAAAGCCGTTTTGAGTGGCTTTTTTCAGGCTGTCTTCAAGGTTAATGACTTGCCCGGTTTCTTCAACCACCAGACTGTCGAGGGCGGACAAGTTTAATTGGCTTTGTTTAAGGTTTACTTCTGTATTAATTTTTGCCGAAAAAATAGCAAAGTAAATAATGCTGATGAGGAAGTAAATTCTAACCGGCAGCATGTAAGAGATTATTTTACCTCTGCTGTATTCTTCGGTAAGCCAACCCGGCCAAAACAGTCCTTTTAAAGTGCGCAACAACTTAGAGTCAAGGGCAATGTAGTTATTTACCAAATCTGATACAAACCTGCCTACCGACACTATTTGCTGGCTGTTTTCCTGCCCGCACCGTGGGCAATATTCATCGGGCTGCCCTTCTGCAAATTCGTAGTTGCAGTTAAGGCAGGTATTACTTTTCCGGATATTGTTTGCTGCCATAATCGGGTTAAGCTTGTTGTGTTTTGAGATGGGTAAAAATACGAAATTACCCTGAAAACTCCTGTTCGGGCAAACCCGGCGTTGTTGTAATTTGCACCCGGGCAGGTTATTTCTTTATAACATCGGGCACGCCAAACATGGTATTTACCATACTCAGCAAAATGCCAAACAACATGGCCCAAACCAGTCCATCTACCTGAAATCCGTTTAACAACCAGCTTGCCAGCATAACCATTGCCCCGTTGAGTACCAGTAAAAACAACCCGAAGGTGAGTATGGTAATGGGCAGCGTAAGGGCGCTGAGTATGGGTTTTACAAAGTAATTAACAACGCCCAAAACCAAGCCGAATAACACGGCAGAGGTATAACCATTTACATGCACGCCGGGCAGCAGTTTTGCCAGTATATATACAACAAAGCCGTTTACCAGCAACGAAATAATGAATTGTTTCATTTAACAGGGAAATTTAGTGTTAAGTTAGTTGAAAATAACTACGGTATCTTACATGGCAACTAAAATTACCGCAAAAAAGTTCCTGAAAAAACAAGGCAATATAAAAAGGCAAACCCTTGTACGCTTGTTTGTACAAAAATTTGCCTTTTTACCGCCGGTGTTGCGGCAACCGCAGAAACAAGGGGTTTTACTCTACTACCAATTTGCCGTTGGCAACGGCATTTCCGTTGTTGTTGTGAAGGGTGTAGAAATAAACACCTTTTGCCAATTGGCTAATGTCAATGGTGGCATTTCCGTTCAGGCGGTTCCAAACGGCAGTTCTTTGCCCCAAAGCATTGTACAATACAAGGGCGTAAGCGCCGGTGTTGTTTTGCGGCTGAATGGTTATGGTATTTACCGCCGGATTGGGGTACACCGAAAATTGTGCGGTGTTATTTACCGCATCAATACCCGAACAGAAATCTACCGTAACCTCTTTGGTAATGGTAGCCGAGGTGCCATCGGCGCTAAGTGCCGTTAGCGATACGGTGTAGGTGCCCGGTTCGGCAAAGGTAAATACCGGGTTGGTGGCGGTGCTTGCCTCGCCGTTGCCAAAACTCCAGTTATAACCAATGGCGTTGGCGCTGGCATTGGTAAAAGATACGGTAAGGCAGTTTACCGTGTAGTTAAACTCTGCCTGAAGCGGGCCGGGCTGTGCCATAAATTCAACAGAAGCGGGGGTGGAACCGCCGGTAAGCGGGTTTGCCACCATATTCACCGATGCTGCCGGATAGCCCTGGTTTTTGGCAATAAAGCGGTAAGAGTTGGTAACAATAGTACTGTCAAGGAAGCCAAAATCAATAGGCAGTTCAATGCCCAGCAAGGCGGCCAGGTCATCGGGGTCAATGGGTATAAATGCGCCAAACACCAGCAAACCCAATTCGGCGCCAACCGTGTTGGTTTCGTTATAGCGCAGCACTTCAAAGTTATAATCGGGCAGTTGCAGGGTGCCAAAGGCATCTACATTAATTACCTTTTCAATATTAAAGCGCAGGGCAATAGGGGTTCCGTTAAAATCTATTTCCAGAACATAGCCGCCGTCATTTTCAATTACATCGCCGTAGTCGGCGGGGGTTAAGTACAAATCGTTGGGGTTGGCCTGTATGCTGGTAGCGCCCAAATCAAGAATGCCGGGCACCGAAATATTTACGTTAAAGCCGTCGATATATACCTTGCCCTGCGAGTTTTTTACGTAGTAAGCCACGGCTTCGGGCACGTTATCCAGTGGAAGAAAATCGCCCAAAGAAACGCCCAGCAGCGAGTTAACCGGCCCGGTACGCGCCATGTTGGCCATCGGAAAATCGTCCGAACCTTCCAAGCCGTCGGGGTCGGTAAAGGCGGCTTGGGTAAAACTGCCGGGCACCAGCGAGGTAAAATCCCATGTTTGCGCCGTTGCCGATGCCGTACCCACATCAATAGTTGGAGTGTTGGTAATGGCTATGGCTTTTTGGGTGCCTGAAGAAGGTAAGTCGCTGCCGGTAATGCTCACCTGAGCCAGCAACAGATTGGCCGGCATAACCAGCCATAACAACATAAATGCAAAGTAAATTTTCTTCATAAAATACAAGTTGAACAGATGTGTAATAAACACGAAAGATACGCACTTTTTGTATTGCCTGCCCTTGTTTACCGTTTTTTTTACACAATTATAGCCTGCAAAAGGCATTATGCGCCCAATGCGTGCCGCGCCATTTTGAAAATGCCTGCAAGTGTAAAATTATGCCTACATTTGTTGTTTTAACCGCCGCAAACCGATAAGTAAATTATGTTAGACCGAATTGATACCGCCCTTACCCGGATGCTCAACATCCGCTACCCCATTATTATGGCGCCCATGTTTTTGGTTTCTAATACCCGAATGACCATTGCTGCCGTAAAAAGCGGCATTACCGGCGCTATACCCGCGCTAAACTACCGCACCGACAAAGACTTCAGGGCGGCCTTGCAGGAAATAAAAGACAGTGGCGCCGGCGGGCCGTTTGGCATAAACCTCATTGTCAATAAATCTAACCTTAAACTCGAAGAGCAACTGAAAACCTGCCTCGATTACCATGTTGACTACATCATTACCTCGCTTGGCAGCCCCGAAAACGTAATTCAGGCGTGTAAAAAAGAGGGCATACGGGTGTTTTGCGATGTAATAGATGCCTACCATGCCAAAAAAGTAGAAGACATGGGGTGCGATGCCCTTATTGCGGTAAATGCCGAAGCCGGCGGGCATGCCGGCCACATACCGGCAAAAGAACTGGTTCCGATGCTGGCAAGCAACAGCCGGCTGCCTGTTATTTCGGCCGGCGGGGTAGGTACCGGGCAAGGATTACTGGATAAACTGAACCTGGGTGCCTGCGGGGTTTCTATGGGCAGCGTGTTTATTGCCACGCCCGAAGCCGATGTGTCTGACGAGTATAAAAAAGCCATTGTGCAATATGGCGCCAAAGATATTGTTATGACCACCAAAATATCGGGCACGCCTTGCACGGTTATTAACACGCCCTATGTGCAGCAAATAGGCACTAAGCAAAACTGGCTGGAGGCCATGCTCAGTAAAAACCGCCGGCTTAAAAAATATGCCAAACTGCTTACTTTCTACAAAGGCATGAAAGCGCTTGAAAAAGCGGCATTTGGCGCTACTTACCAAACGGTATGGTGCGCCGGGCCTTCTATAGAATATGTCCATGCCATACGCCCGGTAGAAGAAATTGTGCAAACACTGGTTGCAGAATATGAAACCGCCCTGCAAAACCAGCCTGTGGCAGAGTAAGCCAGGCAGTTTTAAAAGTGTGCCTTAGCAGTGCAATACACAATACCTACAACTGCTGGCTGCATGGGGCAGGGTGGGTTGGTTGTAGGGTTACTCAGTGTATTCCCTTGTTTTCCTGACTTCGACAATGCGCCACCCTAACGAAATTTTCTCCGCAGAGTCATTGAACAGCATCTCCCAATTTGGCAATGCTGCAATTGCAACCTTCCGGTAATCAACAACCTGTGATCCCTCTCTAAAAAAGTGCCAAAGGCAGGTGCAAACGCTGGCTACAGAATATGAAACTGCCCTGCAAAACCAGCCTGTGGCAGAGTAAGCAAGGCAGTTTTATAAGTGTGCCTTAGCAGTGCAATACACAATACCTACAACTGCTTGCTGCATGGGGCAGGGTGGGTTGGTTGTAGGGTTACTCAGTGTCTTCTTCCTTGTTTTTACCCGTGTTGGTATAGAGTTGGTCTTTTGCCACCACCTCAACGCTCATGCTGTCTTCCAGTTTTTTGTTTACCACGCGGTAGGGGGCGGTAACCACATCTTCGCCGGCTTGCAGCCCTTCCGCAATTTCAATATAGGTATTGTCTTGCACGCCGGGTTTTACCTTTCGGCTAAATACTTTGCCGTCTTTATGTATAAAAACCAGTTCCTGCAACTCGTTAGTGCCAATTTCGGCAGTTTTGCTTTTTTTAAGTGAATCGGGTATTTCTCTTACGGTAACGGCCTGTATGGGCACGGTTACCACGTTTTCAACCCGCTTGGTTTGAATATCAACCGATGCCGACATACCGGGGCGAAACGGCATTTTGTATGCTTTAAACAAATCGCGGTAAGTATCGGGCATTAGCCGTATTTTAACGGTAAAGTTGGTAATCTGGTCGCCCGAAAGTTGGTTGGTGCTGTTGGCGCTGCTGGCAATATGAGTTACTACGCCGGTAAATTTATGGTCGAGGTAGGCATCTATTTCTACCTGTGCAGTATCGCCAACCGATACCCGTATAATGTCGTTTTCGCTCACATCTACGCGCACTTCAATATTGCTGAAGTTGGCAATTTTCATAATTTCGGTTCCCGAAAACTGCGAGGTACCCACCACGCGCTCTCCCTGTTTAATATTCAGCTTAGAAACCACACCGCTTATGGGTGCATATACATTGGTGCGTTTAAGGTTGTCTTTGGCTTCTTTGAGCGATGCCTGTGCGCTTTGCACATTGTACCCGGCGCCTTCAATGCTTTTAGATAAGGCCTGCATTTGTGCTTCTATATTTTTTACGGCAGTTTCGGCCGTTTCAAGGTCGGCTTTTGAAATTACCTCGTCATTAAACAGTTGCTTGTTGCGGTTCAGGGTTTTCCGGGCCGCATCTAACTGCACCTGCAATTGGGTAAGTTGCGCCTGTGCATTGGAAGTGCTTGATTTTGATACGTTTACCGCTGCATCGGCACGGTCAACCATAGAAACATAGGTATCGGGGTTTATTTTGGCCAACAGGGCGCCGGCTTTTACCTCCTGCCCTTCCTCTACCAATAGTTGCACTACTTCGCCCGATACATCGGGGGTTATAGATACTTCTACTTCGGGATATACCTTGCCATTGGCCGATACCGTTTCAATAATGGTGCGCTTTTCCGATTTTTCGGTTGCTACTTTGGTGTATTGCGGTTTGCCTATCCAGCCTTTTTGTTTTCCTACTACAACACCAACAACCGCTATTACTGCTATTGCTGCCAACAGGTATAGCAGGCGGTTGTTTCTTTTCTTTTTCTGTTGTGCCATTGTTTGTTTTTTGTGAACTTTAGCTTGTTAAGGGCAACAGCATTGCCGTCTTTTCATTATTTGTTGTTTTTTTTGCGGGTAAATTACTGTAAACCACTCTTTTTTTGTTGCAGACCGCAACTATTGGCCTTGTTTGCCCCCTGCGGCCATGCGTTGCAGTTTTTCGGCATGTACCTGCCCCCAATTGTAAATAGACTCAATTACGGGCTGCAATGAGCGGCCGCATTCGGTAAGCGTATATTCTACCGTAGGCGGCACTGTGGCATAGGCTTTTCGGGCAACTATCTCGTGCTGTTCCAGCAGTTTCAGTTCTTTTACCAGCATCCGGGCGGTAATGCCGCTTACGTCGCGCTCCAACTCCTTAAAACGCAGTGTGCCGTTTTTCATAAGACTGTATATAATGGCAAATTTCCACTTGCCCTCCAGTATGTCTAAGGTTTGCCTGAACGGGCAATTTACATATTTTTTTGAAGAAATTGTTTTCATAAATGCCTTGTTTTAAACAATGGTTACACATTGTATATTGATATACACCGGTGTAACTACTTGCAAAAGTATAGCATTACCGGTATTTTTGCAACAGCATTGGTAAAAAACACACCAAAAGGCATAACCAAACTTTTAAAACATTGTTTAAACATTGAAAACACACTGCCATGAACCGGAAAGATTTTTTAAAAAAAGGGTTGCTGGGTACGGGCATTTTTGCGGCAAGCGCCGCCCTTGGCAACGTAATACAAAACAATATTGATGAGTTGATGCCGCTCAACCTCATCGGGTTCAATCACCTTCCCAATACAAAATCCACGCTTATGAAAAACATGGTTCTTCACAAATCTGTTTCGCGCGGCCACGCCAACCACGGCTGGCTCAACTCTTACCACACCTTTAGTTTTGCCAATTACTATAACCCCGAGCGCATGCACTTTGGTGTACTTCGGGTATTAAATGATGATACCGTAGCGCCGGCTATGGGCTTTGGCACCCATCCGCACGATAACATGGAAATTATCAGCATTCCGCTGCAGGGAGATTTGCAGCATAAAGACAGCATGGGCAATGTGCAGGTAATTAAACATGGCGACATTCAGGTTATGAGCGCCGGTACGGGCATTTACCACAGCGAGTTTAACAATAACCCCGACGCCGAGGTGAAGTTTCTGCAAATTTGGGTGTTTCCGAATAAACGAAACGTAACTCCCCGATATGACCAGATTACCCTGAACCTTGCCGACCGCAAAAACAAACTGCAACAAATTGTATCGCCCAACCCCGATGACAGTGGCGTGTGGATTCACCAAAACGCATGGTTCCATTTGGGCAGCTTTGACAAAGAGGTGAGCAGCAACTACCGGGTTAAAGCGGCCAACAACGGCGTGTATGCTTTTGTACTAAAGGGCAGTTTTGAGGTAAACGGGCAACCGCTGCAAACCCGCGACGGGCTTGGAATTTGGAACACCGCCGAACTAACCATGAAAGCTACCGACAACGATTCGGAAATTTTGCTCATGGATGTGCCAATGGGTGTGTAAACTTCCGGTATCTTGCAAAAAAACAGTCAGATGCAGGTAGTTTGGGTAAATACGGGCAAAACCCGGCAGGTAGTTTGGGAGGGTAAAACAGTAAACACCGGCATTTTTAAAGAACCGGCAGCCGGTGTTCAGAAAATTACCTTTTCCGGCTTTGCCGGCGATGAGCAGGCCGATTTACATAACCACGGCGGCGCCGACAAAGCTGTGTATGCCTATGAACTGGCCTACTACGAGCACTGGAAACTACTGCTGCAACGCTCTGACTGGCCGGGCGGCCTTTTTGGCGAAAACCTTACCACTACCGGCCTGCCCGACCATGAAGTAATGCTGGGTGATGTGTATCGAACAGGCAGCGCCATACTGCAAGCCGTTCAGCCCCGAATTCCGTGCTTTAAACTCAACCTTCGGTTTAACCTGCCCAACATGGCCGATCTTTTTTACCAACAACAGCGGCATGGTACTTATTTCAGGGTCTTGCAGGAGGGGTTTGTAGAAGCCGGGGCTGCCATTACCCTGCTGGAGCGCCCACAAAACAGCGTTAGCATAAGCCGCGTAGCACAATGCTTTGTTACCAAAGGGCAAGACAAAGCATTGTTGCACCATATTTTGCAAATACCTGTTTTGCCACAGCGGTTGCGGCAGGTGTTTACCCGCTTTGCACAGGAGCTATAGCACGCACCGGCTATTGCCATTTTCGCCCCTGGTTTATGGCATTTTTTTTACGGAAAGCAGTTTCCATGTCAATGTTAAAATAGTTTGCCAGGTCCAGCAAGTAGTTCAGCACATCGGCAAATTCTTCTTCCAAGTGAAAGTTATCGGGCTTTGTTTTGCCGGGTTCATCGTACAGGCGCGTATGCTTTCGTATGGCTTTTGCCAGTTCTCCCACTTCTTCGGAAAAGAGCAAAAAAATTTCGAGGTGGTTGTTTTTATCCCACCCCTGCTCGGTGCAAAGTTCCTTAATGTATTGCTGCAAGTGGGCAAGTGTGGGCTGCGGGGGTAAGTTTGGCATAAGTAAAGGTAAAAATTGAATGACAAAGGCCGAAAAATACAAAAAAACCGGCGCTGCTTTTTGCATGGCAACACCGGTTTTTTTTACATTTATTATTCCGAAACAAGCCTGTTTGCCGCAAGAGGGGGCTTATTGCATTTTTTTACGGTTGCGTTCGGTTTGGGTAAACTGTTGTATTCTTCTTTGCAGTTCGCCGGTTTTGCGGTGGTGTTCCAGCATTTTGCGAATTTCGGCAGTGGTATAGGCGTTTTGATTTTTGGCATTAACTACCGTAGGCGCGGGCGAAGCATCGCCTTTTCGGGGAGTTCGGTTGGGGCGTAGGCTTTGGTTGTAGTCAGAGCGTTTGCCGTTGGGGTCGTCAATTACACCGTTTTGCACATACAGCGGGGCGTCATTGTCGTTGGTAAAATAGAAGTAGTTGTTGCTTTCATCGTATTCCTGCACGTCGTCGTAACCATCGGCAATAAGTACAAAGTAGTAGTTTCCGGTAAGGTTGGCGGGCACGTTATAATCCCACAGAAATCCTTCGCTGCCAAATTGGTCGGCCACGCTTGAGCCTCCGGGCACATCTACATTATTCCACCAATTGCCCGATGAGCCGGGGCCCTGGTCGAGCGGCCCGTTATGTTGGGCATTGTCATATTCATCGGTATAATAGTCGTACAGCATTACGCCCCATTCGTTGGCGTCGTAGGCATTGTAGTAAATATACACAATGCTCCAGCGTTCGTTGGCATAAATGGTTCGGTCGCCAATATTATACACGTTGTAAAAAATAGTTCTCGAAATGGGGTCGGCGGGGTCTTCATCGTAGTCGTACAAATCCCAGGCAATCAGGTCGGCATTGCCTTCTACAATTACGTTGTCGTCCACCTGATTGTCGCCGTTGCTGTCGGGGTCAAAGTTGCTGCGTTTGTTGTTGGCTACAAAGGCAGAAAAGCAGAAACTGTTTTGAAAGAAGTTGTAATCAACCCAGATATAGCCGTTATCTCCCCATTGCGGCCCCCATGAGTTTACCACTTTAAAAGCACCATTAGGGCCTTTGTTATCATCGTAACCAGAAACGGCAACGGCGTGGTAGGCATGTTGTCCGGTATAGCCATAGGTATCGGAGGTAAGAACGCCGGTGCTGTTCCATTGCAGGAAGTTGTCGCCCACCCGCACACCAATGGCCACCGGTCGTCCTTGCCCCAGGTATTCGCGAATAGAGTTAACCGTAGGGTCAATTTTGCGGTAGTTGGTAATTTTAAAATTGGCGGCCTCATTAGTCCATGAGCTGGGTGGCGAGGAACTGCAATCGCCCAGTCCGTTGTATGGTGCGGTGGCCATAGTGGCAATACCGCGCGATTGTATTACATCAAAAGCGGCTTCAAAGGTAGTTCCGTTGCAGTTATCGCCTTTATAACCGGGGTCAACCGCCCAAAACAGGTCTTTGGGGCTAAACTGTTTGGAGGATTGCGCCAGTTGAGCGTTGGTGTAGTTGTTGTCTATGCCCTCAATGGTGGTTTTAATGTTGTACCCTACCGACCACCCGATGCAGGTTCCGTATTGCCCTTGGTCGCCAATGGGCGGAAATTTGGCGGTTAAATCTATGGCAGCAGGTATGCCGGTGCCTTCGTTGAGGTTAATGTCAGATTCTACCTGGTCTAAGTTTTCGTTGTCTTCCAGCCAGCCCAGTGAGTCGAGCAATTCAAGCACATCGTTGGTGGTTTCTTCATCGCAGGAGTAAAAAAGCCCGGCAAACGAAAATAAAACCAGCAGAGGAAGTAAGCGCAGTATTCGTAACTGTTTCATAGGGTATTTTTTAGGTATTGCGGTAATAAAAAGAAGTAACGAAATAAAAAAGGTTGTTTTACAGGGAAATTTGAAGACAAAAATGACTTTGGGTTTTGACGCACAATTTACGAAAAAGTTTACAAATGGTGGTTAAATTAATAACCCGATGAGTGTTTTTACCGCATTTTGCAGCAGGTTTTGTTTTTCGTACTGCAGTCCGCTGTGCTGCAATGCCTGTTGTATGGCTGCGGGCAATTGCAGGTTGTTTTGCGAAACGGCATAAAAAACGCCTTGCTGCATAAACCGGTGGGCAAGATATTCCTGCTCGGTTTGGCCGGGTGTTGGTATAAGCACGGCTTTTTTACCCAAGGCGGCCAAATCCATAATAGTGCTGTAACCCGACCTTGCCACCACCACTTCTGCCTGCAACATCAGGCGGTTTAGCTGCGGGGTGGTCAGGTGGTCGTAAATTTGCCAGTTTCCGGTTTGGCATACGGCGTTGGTTTCGGTAATGCCCCTTGCCATTGCCACCACCGGTTGGGTAAAGGTGGTTGCTTGTTGAAGCAGCAGTTCCTCCAGTTGGGTGCGCTGCGGTTCGGGGCCCGAAAGAATAATGAGCACTTGAGGGGGCGTTTGTTCGGGCAGTGGTGTTTGGGGCAAATTGGCAGTCATTCGCGAAAGCGGGCCAATAAACCGGTAAAACGGTGCTGCCAATGGTTTTTGGTGTGCCAGATTGCCGCTCAGGTTGTGTTGGGGGTGGTCAAAATCGGGTATCCAGCAGGCGGTAAAGCGTTGCATAAACAGGCGGTTTAACCCCAACAGCACCGGCTGTAAAAACCGCAATGCCGGCGGCGTTTGAATAAAAACCTGATGTGTAATAAAAACCGAAGGCTTACCCCGAAGGCAGCAACCATACCGGTTGTCTGATATAACCGCACCCGCCCGGTATTTTGCCGCAATTTGGTTAATTGCCTCCTGCTCGCGTGCAATTTGGCGCAGTATTTTAGGAATTTGCCTTGCCATAACCGCTGCCATTTGTTGCCCTTTGGCGGGGTACACAATATCATAAGAAGGCAGTTGCAGGGCTGCAAGTTGCGGAAACTCCTGTTGCAACAAATTGAGCGAGCGGCCGTCGGCGGCCAGCAAAACAGTGGCATCTTGCTGCAACAATTCATTTATAAGCGGTATGCAGCGTGTGGCATGACCCAACCCCCAATTAAGCGGTGCAACTATTATAACCGGTTTTTTGTTCAAGAATGGTGCAATAAAGAATTGATGTTGCCTGTTGTTTGCCTGTTGCAATTTAACAGTGTAATTTTGCGTTTACAAGTGCAAAGGTAATTGCCCTGCCGTTATTATTTGACCGGGTTTAACAATAAAATTATGAACAAATACTCCCTGTGCCTGCCCCTGCTTGCCGTACTGTTTATACTCTTAAGTTGCAGCGGCTGCGGGTCGTTAAAAAAAACAAAGTGCAAAGAATGTCCTGTGTTTTCTCAACATAACCATAACAACCCTAAAGGTGCTTCCTGTTTTGGTGCTGTGCAACAGCAACCAGTAACCGCCGGCACACCGTAGTTCAAACCCCCAAAAAACAATATAAACAAAATGAAAACCATGAGAATTGTTGCCGCTGCCCTGCTCGTATGCTTCCTGTTCAGCAACTGTGCAGCCATTAAAAACCGCCGGTGCGATTGTCCGAAATTTTCGCAGGCGGGCAACCCTTCCGAACAGGTTGCCGAAACCGGGTGCTGATTTTTATTTTTTCTTGAGTTTCTGCCGGCAAAAAGATACAGCAGCCCAAAAAATGCTGTAATTTTGCTTTCGGCTTAACCCCGTTCTTGTTCTTTTTGCACAAAGCGGTACAGGTGTTTATTATTGCACAACAAAGACAAACTATGCCAGTTACTACCACAGAAACCGGCGGCGCCGGCAGCGGCGCCGAAGTATTAAAAGCCAAAGATTTTGCCACCGACCAGGAGGTGCGCTGGTGCCCCGGCTGCGGCGATTACTCCATTCTTAAACAAGTGCAAACCGTTATTGCCGATTTGGGGCTGAAACGTGAAAACGTAGCCATCATATCGGGCATTGGCTGCTCGTCGCGCTTTCCGTATTATATGGAAACCTACGGCATGCACTCCATTCACGGGCGCGCCACAGCAGTGGCATCGGGGTTGCGCATTGCCAACCCGCAACTGAGCGTGTGGGTGGTTACCGGCGATGGCGATGGGCTGTCTATAGGCGGTAATCATTTGCTGCACATTTTGCGCCGCAACTTCAACCTCAACATCCTGTTGTTTAACAACCAAATTTACGGGCTTACCAAAGGGCAGTATTCGCCCACCTCAGAGCAGCATAAAATTACCAAATCTACCCCTCTGGGGTCGGTAGATTACCCGGTTAACCCCGTAGCTTTTGCCTTGGGCGCCAACGCCACCTTTGTGGCGCGTGCCATGGACCGCGACCCAAAACACCTGCAGGAAATGGTACGACGCTCGTATAACCACCGCGGCGCATCTTTTCTGGAAATTTACCAGAACTGCAACATTTTTAACGACGGCGCCTTTGAGCTATTTACCGAATCTACTACCAAAAAAGACACCACCCTGTTTATGGAGCACGACAAACCGCTGCTCTTTGGGCAAAACAATGATAAAGGCATTCTGCTGGACGGCTATTCGCCCCGCGTGGTAAACCTTGCAAACGGCGAGTTTAGCACAAACGACCTTTGGATACACAACGAATATGATTTGGTAAAAGCCCAGATTTTATCGCGCTTCTTCGACCTTCCGCAGCAATTTGCCGAAGGCGGCGTTTTTCTGCCGCGCCCGTTTGGCGTTTTTTATGTAGATGAAACACGCCCCGCTTACGAAGAACTGGTACACTACCAAATTCAACATGCCCTTGATGTAAAAGGTAAAGGCAACCTCGATGACCTGATTGCCGGCTCTGTAACCTGGGTGCATGAATAACGCCGCAGCCGGGCTGCACACAGCAAACAGAAAGTACCCGGTTGTGTTTTATACCTGCAAAACAGTTTTGTTGCCATAGCTGCAAAATACCGGCCAACTGTTTTGCAGGGGTAGGGTATTTTTTAATGCGCTGTTTATATTTTTCTTTCTGCAATATGCAAATTTCGTTCAGTTTCAAAAACATTACCTCCCTTATAGTAAACAAGCACATGGTTATACTGCGCTATGTGCTGATACTGGCTTGTATTACCCTTATTTCCACCCTGCTGCCAAAAAATAATTTCAACTACGATTTTGAGTTGAATATGCCCTGGAAATACGATAACCTGTATGCCCCGTTTACCTTTACCATAGAAAAATTGCCCGATGAACTGCTTTCCGAACAGCAAAGCATGATAGACAGCATTGCGCCTTATTACAAACTGGAACCCAAGGTAAAAGAAAAAGTACTAGAAAAATTTACTGCCCAATTGCCCAAAGTTACCGATGGCAAAAACACCGGCGCTTTTACCCGTAAAGACTCGGTGCAGGTGGCCAGAACAGCACAAAGACTGCTCGATTCGCTCTACAAAAAAGGCATTGTACTATTAGATGAAGAGCATAAACAAAACGGCAAACCGGCGGTAAACACCCTTAACCTGCTGGTAAACAATACTGTTTTGGTTTTACAAACCGGTACCGATGTTTTTACCAACCTTACCGACGCCTGCCAGTATATTGATAACTATGTAAAAATACAACTGCCCGAAAGAAACCAAATCATGGTAGAGCCGCTGTGCAACAGCCTGCAACCCAACATTACCTTCGACCGCAAAACCACCCGGCAGGTAACCGAAGAAGAACTGAAAAAGGTTTCGCGCTCAAAAGGCGTGGTGCAGCAAAACGAACTCATTATTGCACAGGGGGCATTGGTAAAAGAAAACCAATACAGCAAATTGCAATCGCTTAAACATGCTTACGAAACCCAAAACAGCACCCCCAACAATGCGCTGCTTATTAACAAGTATGCCATTAACTTAGGGCATTTTATACTGGTACTTATTACCATAACCCTGTTTGTGGTGTTTTTGCAAATTTTTGAACCGCCAACCTACTACAACTCCCGCAAACTCAGCTTCATTTTGCTGTTTATAGCCATTTTTATTTACCTTATTCGTTTGGTAGTAGATTTGCGGCAAATTGGGCAAACAAATTTCAGCCTCTACATGGTTCCGTATTGCATTGTACCAATTGTAATGCGCAATTTTTTTGGCAACCGCGCCGCCATGTACGTACACCTTATTATAGTGCTGCTGTCGGGGTTTATTGTGCCAATGGGTTTTGAGTTTTTGTTTCTGCACTTTATAGCGGGCATGGCCGCAATATTAGCCAATGAGCGCGCCTACTATTGGTCAGATTTTTTTAAATCTACCGGCTTTATTTTTGTTACCTATCTGGGCGGATTTGTAGGCATTTCTCTCATTCAGGAGGGCACTTGGGCCAATATTCATTGGGTAAACCTGGGCTGGCTGGTGGTAAATACCTTTTTCTGCCTGCTGGCCTACCCGCTTATACCGGCTTTTGAAAAACTGTTTGGCTTTGTTTCCAATATTACCCTGGCCGAATTAAGTGACCTTAACAAACCTATTTTGCGCCGCCTGGCCCGAAAAGCACCCGGCACCTTTGCCCACTCCCTGCAAGTGGCCAACCTGGCCGAAGCCGCCTCTTCTGAAATTGGCGCCCGCCCCCTGCTGGCCAAAGTGGGCGCACTCTACCACGATATTGGTAAAATGCTGCGACCCATCTATTTTACCGAAAACCAAACCACCGAAATTAACCCACACGACGATATACCCTACATTGAAAGCGTGCGAATTATTAAAGAACACGTAACCCACGGCATTGAACTGGCCAAAAAAGAACGCCTCCCCAATGTAATTATAGACTTTATCCGAACCCACCACGGCACCACCCGTGTAGAGTACTTTTACCAGAATTACCTCAAAGAAAACCCGCGGCAGGAAGTAGATGAACCCTATTTCAGATACCCCGGCCCCCTGCCCTACTCTAAAGAAACCGCAGTAGTAATGATGGCCGACTCGGTTGAAGCTGCCTCGCGAAGTATGCACACCCCAACTGATGAGCAAATAAACCAATTAGTTGATTATATAATTGACAGCAAAATTCGCGACAACCAGTTTGTAAATTGCGACATTAGCTTCAAAGATATTTCTACCATTAAAAAGGTATTTAAAAAGCAACTCCGAAGCATTTACCACATTCGCATCAGCTACCCCGAAATAACCGAACGGCAGGAAGTATAACCCCGCCGTTTATTGCCTGCACATTTAAAAATGTTCTGCGGCCGGCAACAACCGATTTTTTATTGCGCCGGTTAATTGCGGGTATCCAACCCCCACATAAGTTTTTTCCTGATGGTGGTAAAAAAATCATTGCCCGATAACCGAACCAATTGCAGCATAAACCGCTCTTTGCTTACCTGTATCTGGTAATGGTGGTCAATGGTTTCATAGCGCGAGTCGAGGGTGCATAAAAAGGCATCGGCCCGCCCCTCCACTTTAAAAGAAATGGTTTTATCATCGGGTATCACTATGGGGCGCACGTTCAGGTTGTGCGGCGCCACAGGCGTAATAATAAAGGTTTGCGAACTTGGGTAAACAATAGGCCCACCACAACTGAGCGAGTATGCCGTTGACCCGGTTGGAGTTGAAACAATAATGCCATCGGCCCAGTAGGAGTTCAAAAATTGCCCGTCAACATAGGTATGTACGGTAATCATGGCCGAAGTATCGAGTTTGTGAATGGTAAACTCATTAAGGGCATAGGGGGCATTGGCAAACAGGGCCGGCCTGTTGCTGTCTGCCCTTAAAATGGTTCGGCTGTCTATGGTAAAATTGCCGTTTTGTAGCGCAGAAAGCAGATGAGCGGTAAACTCGTCTTTGTGTACATCGGTTAAAAAGCCCAGCCGGCCGCTGTTTATTCCCAAAACCGGTATATTTAAATCTTGTACCAGTGTAATGGTATTGAGCAAGGTGCCGTCTCCGCCAATGCTAAACAAAAAATCGGCTCTGCCGGCCAACGAGTTATGGCTGTCAAAAGTGGGCATTTCTGCATGGGTTACCTGCCCTTGCTGCAGTTCGCGGTGCAGCAAATCGTACAACAAACAGTCAACTCCGCTTTGTTGCAACATGCTAATTACAGATTTCACAAAAGGAATATCATCGGGTTTAAGCTGGCGGCTATACAAGGCAATACGCATAGGAAACTGCTTTTGAGAAACGCGAAAGGAGTTCAAAATTAAAAAATCGCATAAAAATACCCTTCCTGCGGCATTTCTATGCGATTTTTTTTGAGGGTTGTTCCTGAGAAAACCCGAAAACAAATTAATAAGTAACCACGGGCGGCAATTCTTTTGCCTGTGCAATAAAACTTTCCACCTGGCTTAAAGAGGGGGTTTGCCGTACCAGTTGTTTTTCGTTGTTTACCTCAACCATTTTGGCGTGCAGGTTTTCGGCGTTGCGGTTGCGCAGTTCCTTAACCGTATCTACGCCTGAAGCTTCCAACAATTCAGAATATTGGCTCGAAATGCCTTTAATGCGGAACAAATCGGCATGGTTAACAAATTTGAGTATTTGCTTGGGGTTAATGCCGGTAGCAGTAGCAACCTCTTCTCTGCCTTTGGGGGTTGCTCCTCTTTCAAGCAATTGCTCCACAGTTTTAATGCCTGCAGCCACCATTTTTTCGGCATAAGCAGGACCGATACCTTCTATTTCGTCAATTTTGTAAGCCATTGTTTTTATTATTTTTAGGTGTTAAAAAGATTTTTGCTTTTAAAACTGCCACAAATATAATTGTCATTATTTTGTTTTCCAAATTTTTTGTTTTTTTGACCTTCGGGTGGGTATATTTTAATGCTTCACCAAATTTCGGACTGTGTTTTACCCAATTTGGGAGGGTATAATTTCAAAGCCCGGCAGCACCTCCTCACCCGAAAGTGGCTCATCAAAACCGGTGGTAACCATAGCGGCATTGGGGCGGTAAACATAGCAGCAGCGGTTGCTAAGGTCTATCAGCCATGCCAGCCGGCAGCCGTTAGCTATCCATTCTTCCATTTTGGCGTGCAGTGTTTTGAGTGTATCGGTAAAAGACAGTAGTTCAATCACAAAATCGGGGCAAATGGGGGCAAAACTGTTTTTTTGTCCGGCGCTTAAGGTCTGCCATCTTTCGTTGCTAATCCAGGAAACACCGGGCGACCGCACGGCGCCGTTGGGCAGGGTAAACCCGGTAGATGAGTCGAAAGCAATGCCAAGACGGGCAGAGGCATTCCATGCATACAATTTACCCGCTAACTGAAAGTTATAATGTCCGGTTTCGGTGTAAGTTGGCGGCATAATAATAATATTACCTAAATGGTCTTTTTCTATTTGAAAGGAGTCATTTTCGCGGCAAAGGGCTTCAAAAATGTTTATATTTTCCAGCGCCACTTTTAGTTCGGGCGAGGTGTGGAGGGTAATAACAGAATCGGGAAAATGGCTCATATGCTTTGGATTAAACCGGTTTACTGTATAGGGTTTATGCCCCGTTTTGCGGGTGTTTCTTTTGTTTGAACACTTGCAAAACGGGGCAGGTTTAAGTGGTACTATTTTTTTCCGAGCAGCCTGCCCAGTTCAGAGTCGAGCTGTTCGTAGGTAAGGTTTTCGGCAATTACGGTTCCGTTGGCATCAATAAGGAACAGGGCGGGCAGGTATTCTACCTGGTATTTGTTAAGCAGTTCCGAGTTGGTTCCTTTTACGTCAATAACCTGAAAGGGCCAGCTCAGTTTGTCTTCTTTAATGGCAGATTTCCATCGTTCGGGGTTTTTGTCAAAAGCCACACTGTAAATGTCAAAGTTGCTGCCTTTGTATTTCTGATAAAGTTTGTTCAGTTCTTCGTGGTTTTCCCGTGCAGGGCCGCTCCATGTTGCCCAAAGGTAGAGCAACACCACCTTACCCTTTTGCCCCGACAAGGCTTGCGTGCTGTTGTTGGCGCCCTGTAGTTTTATTTCGGGGGCGGCATGGTTAAGCATGGTTTTTTTGAGGGGGGTAAAATCAAAAGAGCGCATCAGAGCCATATCGGCACTTGTTTCGTCAAGGGGTTTGTAGGTATCGCCGTATTGGGTGTTTGCATAAGCTACTACGGTTTCTGTTTCTTCGCGCGTAACTACCACCCCGTTAAAGCCTTTTGCTTTGGCGGTTACAAGGGCGTTGTCGGCTTCATTTTGGGTAGAAAATTTACCCACCAATACGCGGGTAAGGCCGTTGCCGGTTTTTTCGGTAGCCAGGGGGCCAAGGTCGGCAATGGCGGCAAATTTTTTCGGGTCATAAAATTTAAAGACCCCAACCTGCACTTTAAAATATTTGTGCAAAACGCTGCTGGTAACCGTGCCGGTGCCGCCTTGTTTGGGTGGTGCGGGTGGGGTTTCGGCCGGTTTGGCGGGGCTGCCCGATGCCGTGGCAGTTCCGGCGCCGCCTTGCGAACCTGCCCCCGAAGGCACTTTTTCAACGTCCTTGCGCACAAAGGCATCTTTATAGCCTCTCATACGCACATCTTCCAACACGCGTTTTGCCTGTGCATCATCATAAGTTCCCAGCAATACCCTGAACAGTTTTGCGGTTGCCTGTTGTGTTTCCAGTTTACCCAAATCTTCCAGGTTTTTGTAGTTGGCTAAGTTGGGGCTGGGCATGGCGCCAAGCTGTATTTTATAAACAGTTTTTTCAACCGTGGCAGGCTGGTTGTTAACCGGCGGTTTGTTGCTGTCTGTTGGCGGCGGAGTTACCGGGGGCGTAACCGGCGGATTTACCACTACCGGCGGCTCAACGGCAGGCGGCACTACCGGCGGTGGCGTGGTTTTGGGTTTTGGATTGCGCTTGTTTAATTCGCGCTCTATTTGTTCGTAGGTGAGGTTAATGCCAATAATAACGCCTTTTTCGTCTAACAAAAACGACGACGGAATGCTTTTTATGTTGTACAGCATCCAGTAGTTTGAGTAGTACGAGTCGAGGTCAATTACGTGGTTGTTCCAGTCAAGATTGTTTTCTTTAATGCGGTTTTCCCATTTAGTTTTATCGCTGTCAAAAGCTACACTGTACAGGGTAAAACTTCGGGCTTTGTCAAAGGTAAAATCTTTATACTTGTTGTACAGCCGCACATATTCGGGATTTTTAATCACATTGCAGGCTACACACCAGGTTGACCAAAAATTTACCAATACCAGATTGCCCTGCAGCGAGGTCAGTTTAAGTGATTTGCCATTTACCCCGTTCAGGTCTATTTCGGGCGCTTTTTCGCCAATAGATACGGTGGGTACTTTTGAATTGAGCGGCAATAACACCAGCAAGGCAAGTAAAAAGAGGGAGAAAAACTGTTTCAGCATAAGCGCAGATTTTAATTTTCTATGCAAGTTAATGCTTAATTTAATAACGCAAATTATTAACCCGATATTTTTTTGCATAAAACCTCCGGTTGGCAATTTTATACAAAAACAAAGCATTTTTACGGCAACCTGGGCAAGGCGGTTCGGGGGGCAGGTTAATTTATGCGCCGGTTATTTTCATACATGGCTATAAAGGCTTGGTCATAGCCTTTCAGTTTTACCTTTTGCAGGTGTTTTTGGGCAGCGCTTGCCGAGGTAAAATTGCCGCTGAGGTAGCGATACCAGCCTTGTTCATTTTTTTCAATGCTTACATTGTCAAAAGGATGGTTGGCGAGGTTTGCAGTGCGGCAGGCCATAAACTGTATTTTATAGGTTTTATCTGTTTGGGCAGTTGCTGCCGTTGCCGGAGTAGTTGCAGCGCCTATTTCTGCGGTTAGCGGCGGTGCGGTGCCTCCGGCCGCCGCAATAAGCGGCTTTTGCTGCTGTTTTTGCTGCCTGTTTTCCTGGGCACTGCATGCTAAGTTTTCCCATTCTTTGCCAAATACCTGTTGTACGGTGGTGTATTTTTCAGAGGCTATGCTGCCCTGCAACACCCTTCGGGCAAGCGCCAGCGCATCGGTAAGTTGTTTAAATGGCGCCGGTGCCATTTGCAGCAGGTTCAGTGTATCGGCGCCAAAAGCCGAAGCGGGCAGCGCATAGTAAGTGTTTTTTATCCGTTTGTTTGCCATCTTGGTTTCCAGATACCGCCACACCGGCAAGTAGTGCATTTCGGAAACAGTGGTTTGGCAGGTTAGCGTATCGCGGGTAAGGCGGGTTTGCAGCATTAACCCCACGCTGGTATTGGTGCTAATGGCATTTGAAATAAAATTGCCCAAAGAATATGCCACCGGCACCTGTTTTTGTGTGCCGTCGGGTCTTTTGGCAGTAAGCATTTTTACCGGCTGCACCACATGCGGGTGTGCGCCAATAACCATATCAACCCCTAAATTGGCAGCGGTTTGCGCCCACTCGCGCTGATAGGCGTTTTCGGTGTTTTTATATTCTTCGCCCCAATGGAAAAAGGCAACAATAAGGTCGGCTGCCAGGTTTTGGGCAGCAGCCACATCGGCGGCAATTTGTTTTCGGTCTATGCGGCTTACAATTACCGGCGGTGTGGTGCCTATGCCGTTGGTATGAAACGTATAGTTGAGCAGGGCTATGGTAAACCCGTTTTTTTCTATCAGCAAGGGGCAATGCTGCCTGCGGTCTGATGAGTCTTTGAACGTGCCGGTTTGCAGGAAGCCCAGCCCGCGCACCACCTCAATGGTATGCAAAACCCCATCGGGGCCCGAATCGTTGGCATGATTGTTTGCCGTTACCAATGCATCAAAGCCGGCATATTTAAGGGCATCTGCCATTACATCGGGCGTGCGAAACAGCGGAAAACCGGTGTAGGGCGGCTTGCCCGGCAAGGTAAGTTCCAGATTGGCAATGGCCACATCGGCTTGCTCTATAACCGGTTTTATGTATTGGAAACAGGTGTGGTAATCATAGGTATCGGTTGCGGGGCGGTAAGCAGCAGTAAGCTGGGGTTTGTTGTTCATTACATCGCCGGCAAATAACAGGGTGATGTTGTCTTGCCCGGCTGCTGTAAAACCGGCAATAAGCCACCCTGCCACCGCCAAAATTCTGAATAGGTACATATACTGCATTTTTGAGCATTAAGAGCAGGTGAAACCGGCAATAAACTGCCCTCCAAAACGCTGCCTGCCATTTTGCAGTAAAGATATAGACTTTATTGTGACATTTCAAAATTTATAGCCCGATTGTTGCTTTTCCTCCCGCCGGTAGTACTACAAATTTCCTTTCCCAACCAAACTTTAACCTGTTTATGTTACTTTAAGGCGGTCATTAACCTGCAATCCTTAAAAATACCCGCGTTGTTTTCAACTACTAATTGGTAGGCATAGGTGTTCTGCGGCAACCCCAATGAGGCAAGGTTCAGGTAAATATTGTGGTTGCCTGCGGGCAACAAACCTTTATCTAAAACGGCGGCTTTTTTACCGGCAAGGTTCCATAGTTCCAGTTTTACGTTTGAGGCAGCGCCAAGGCTAAAGGGTATGGTAGTGGCGCCGGTAAACGGATTGGGGAAATTTTGCCCCAGTTGCAGGTGTTTGGCGGTTTCTTTTTCAATGTGGCCCAAGCCAACTGTGCCGCTGCCCTGTACGGTAACTTCTAAATAGGCATCGTAGCCGCCGGTTAAGGCGTTTGGGGTTAAAGTTGCCAGTTGATATTCGTAGCCGTCAGAAAAAATATTGTCGGTTGCCGGTGTTTTGGGGTCGGGGCCGTTGGTGTACAGGGCGGCATTGGCGGCATAAACGGCATTTACCGCATCGTGGTCAAAGGTTAGCTGTGATATGGCGGCATAGGCAGAGCTTACATACACCTGAAAATGTATGTGGCAAACCCGGCCGGGATACCAACCCGGAAAAACGGTAACAAAATCTGCCTCGCCGTTGGCATTGGTTATTTGGTACCCTCTAAGGTAGGTTTGCCCCGTTTGGGTTCCGTAGCCCGAATAATTGCCGTCTTTATCGCAATGCCATATATTTACCCGCACGTTGGGCATTGGTTCGCAGTTGGCGGTGCCTTTTATTTTAAGTTTCAGGTTTAGTTGTGAGCCGGCGCGGTCTTCGCGCACATCTTGCCTGAAATAGTAGGTGTTTTCCGATAAATCGAGCGGAAACGGGCCCGAAGTTTCTGTGGGTATTAACACACAACTGTTTACCTCTTTGGCGCCGGCTTTGTTCAACAATATTTCCGATACCGGCAAACCAAGCCCTGCGCCGGCTAAACCAATGCGCTTTAAAAAATCTTTTCTTTTCATAGTCAGGAGTGTTTATTTTGCAAGTTAAATAAAAATGTAAAAACGCAGGCTTTATTTTGGGTTAATTCATTCCTTAAACAATTGGGTTCTTTGCGCTAAAATTTAACCGCAAGGCTCGCAAAGCATTTTGCAAGGGGCGGCGCCACGAGAAAGAGGTAAAACCAAGGCATAAAAAAGCAACAGCGTTTTTGGTTTTTTTTGTGTTGCCGGGTAGTTCCTTTGTCAAAGTTACTTAACAAGCCAATGGTTTTATGTTGCCTTTGAGCATGGCTAAGTTTTTACACAAAAATGTTTGTTTTCATTTGGCAAGACATAAAAAAACCGATGAAAATCACATCGGTTTTTGGGGAAGCTGATATGGAAAAATTATGGCTTCACTACTTTTCCGCCTGCCACCAACTTTCCGTTAAAGTGGGTTATGCGGTATAAATAAATGCCCGAATACAAGCCGGCAACCGGTATTGCGGTAGTTCCGGGGTTTAGTCGGGCGGCACACATTTTTTGTCCCCACATATTATACATTTCAAAAAACAGCGTGTTTTCTGTTTGCTGAACAATATACAGGTTATTGGCGCTAAAATAGCAATTTACCGCAGCAGCATTGGGGTTATGCGGCGCCGGCGCGGCATTAACCGTAGTTGGCATACACAAAGTATTGGCATTGCGGCAAATGGTATGATACACCGGTGGTGTGGGTACGGGTTGGTTATAATCAAAGTAAAGCCATGCGCGGTTGTTCAGTTGTTCGCCTTCGGCAATATCTGAGCGGGGGCGTATGCTGTATTGCACAAAACCCATGCTTTGAGCGGGGTTTGTGGTGCTGTCGGGCAACAGAATGTTGCTGAACACAAATTGCAGTACATTGCCGTTTAAAATTTGCAGGGTATAGGGGTGGCTGGCAATGCCGGGTTGCAGGCTGTTAAAATCAAACTGTCCGGCGTTAAGGGTATCGAGTACGGTAATGTTAAAAGCCGTATCATTGCCGGTATTCTGAAAGTTTACCTGATAGCAAACGGGGTTGTCGGGTAAAATAAAATGTTCGTTGCCAACGCCGCGCGGCATTGCTTCTTTGTTGTTGGGGTCGTAAGAACCAACAATGGTCTGGCAATCGGTATCGGTATAAGGCGCTTCGTCGGGCGGGGCGGTGGTAACCACAAACCCCAGCGAAAAAGGTTCATTTCCGCACATTTCCACTACGGCTTGCGGGTCGCTTGCCCAGGGGTCATCGGGGTTGCCGTTGGCGCTTACGCTCATGCGCAGGGTGGCGCCGCTGGCAGCGTAGGTAAAATCCTGGCTTTGTGCGGCATTGAGTTGCAGGGTTCCCAGGGCCGACAATATATCGTCTTCATACACACGGTAGGTGGTGCTTTCGGGCATATCGCCATCTAAGTTCTGCACGTTAAATTTAACCTCACCATCCTGGCAGGTGCCGGTTACCAGCAATTGGTAGCCGCTAATGGCATTGGTTACGCAGGCGGGCACAGGTAAAATGGTGGCTGTTGCGCAGGCGGCAGCGCCCAAAGCGGCCTCGCAATCTACGGCAACGCGCACGGTAAGGTTGCCGCATTGCCCAATATTTACCATACCAATGTTAAACAACAAGGTATCGGCAGTTATTTCATAGGGCAGGCTGCTCCAAACGGGTTGCAAGGTGTTGGGCAGGCGCAGGGCAACAACGGCATCGGGGGCGGTTTGTGTGCCCCGGTTGCACCAGCTTATGTTGTAATCGGTTTCAAAACATCGGCGCAGCAGGGGGGCGGCCATTTCAACAGTAAGCAGGGGGCAGGTTGCGGCAGGTTGCAGCGCAAAGTTGGCGGCAAAACTGTCATCGGGGTTATTGGCATCAAAGGTGTAAGTTGCAGTGCAAACCACCTGCCACAATGCGTTGGAAGGCAGGCAGGCAAGGGTATAGGTTCCGGTATCGGCACTTAGCGAAAAGAAACCCTGTTGGTTGGTTACGGCATATTGCTGGCCGCCGTTGGCCGTTATTATGCACTGTTGCAGGGGCGGTTCGCCGGCATCTTGCAGGCAGTTACCGTTTTGGTCGTAGTAGGCAACACCGCTTATGGCAACCTGCTGTACACACCAGATGTTGCCGGCATCTGTTTCGAGCAGGGGGCAGAAATTAAACTGCGGCAGGGGTGGCAAAAAGCCCGGGTTGGGGCAAACGCTCAGGTGTTCGAGCAGGGGCAGGTTGGTAAAATTGGGAATAAACCCGCCCAACAGGTTGTGGTGCAGGCGCAGGTTATCTAATTGCGGTATGCCCGAAAAATCGGGAATTTGGCCGGTGAGCAGGTTTCGCTCCAGGTTCAGGTCTTCCACATCGGGCATTCCCGAAAAATCGGGAATTTGGCCGGTTAAATCGTTGTCGCTCAGGTCGAGGTTTTTCAGATTGGGCAACTGAAAATCGGGTATGGTTCCGGAAATGTGGTTTTGGCTCAAATCGAGCGTTTCCAGTTCGGGCAAGTTGGCAAAGTCGGGGAGGGGTCCGTCAATTTCACCGCCCGATATACGCAGCACCTGTAGGTTGGGCAGGCTGAGGTTGGGCAGGGTTCCTTCCAAATTGTTGCCCATTGGGCCCGAAAGGTTAATGGCTGTTACGGTACAGAGCAATTCGTTTGCCGATATGCCGTACCACTCATCAACCGGCACTATGGGGTTTAACCAGCCATAGTTGTTATCCCAATCGGGGCCGTTGGTATTGTTGTAAAACTCGGTAAGGCTTTGCTGTTCTTCTTCGGGCAAATCGGCCATAAAGCATTGGGCGGTGGCATTTACCGATACTAATAGTAATCCGTAAGCCACAGCCGTTACCCATTGCTTAAAGCCCCGTTTATTTACTGCTATTGACAAAAGAAGTTTCATGAACGAATTTTCAGGGTTAATGCTTTTCTTTAAAAACGGCAAAACAACTTTGCCCGATGCTGCTATTCCAAAATTATTTTGCGGCTGGTTTGGGTATGCTCTGTTTTTATTTGAGCAATGTACATGCCTCTTGGCAAATTACCCACCGGCAATTGGCTGTGTGCCGTAACCGGGGTGGTTAAAATGTGCTCTCCCTGCATGTTGTACAGGCTCAAAGTGCCTTGTGCATAAGGCATGGTGAGGTAGAGCGTTTCTTTTGCCGGCATGGGATATAGGGCAACTTGTGCCCGGGTGTTTTGGTTGGGTTCTATACCAACGGCAGGCTCCTGATATAAAATGGTTTGTTGAGTTCCCAAAAGTACGTTGTCGCCGGTTTTTTGGCCGTTTCCGTTGGCGGCTAAGCTGCTGAAGTAAAAGGTAATATTGGTATTGCCGGTAAGGGTGGCGGGCGCCTGCCAGGTAAAACTCCACGATGCCGTGCCCCCGCTGAGTGTTTTGGGCGATGATTGCCTTACATATTGCCTGCTGTTGGAGGTGGTTTTTGAGCTGCCCGAACCGGCGGTAAATGTGCCGCAGGCGTTGTTGGACTCATTGAGGCAGGTTATCTGAAATCCGGCGCGGGTGGCATTGCTGGCCTGGGTAAGGGTAATGGTATAGGTTTGATTGGGCGCTACCGTATCGGGTATGCCGGCAATGCTTACGGTTCCGGTAAAGGTTCCGCCATTATGGCAACTTGTTTGTGCGCAGGTGCTTTCGCCCGGCGCGCCCGTTTTACCCGCCGGCGGATTGCCGGGGTCTTTTGATGCACTGAAAATGTAACAAACAAAAAAGAGCACAAGTACAGTTAGCAATGAGTTTGTTTTCATAAAAAACGCTTCGGTAAAAAATTAACTGAACAATATTTTTGTTAATAGCGGCAAGATTCGCAAAAATCCGATGATTAAACCTGTAAGTACAATAATCAAAAAATTAAAAAAGGAACACAGGCAACACCCCGCCAACAGGGTTGTGTTTTATGCTGCAACAATGTTGGCAAAGCGCTGCCTGCATTCCGCAATCTCACTCAAAACATTTCTATTCTACAACTACTTTTTGGCTTTTTACAGCGCCGCCGGTGGTTTGTATTTGGATGAGGTAAACGCCGCCGGGCAAATTAGACAGGTTCATTTGGAGCGTTTGGCTGCCGTTGGCAGTCTGGCTCATCATAAGTTTACCCGACATATCGAACACCCTGCACTGTGCAATGGCTTCGGTGGCATTGATGGTTAATTGTTGTGCGCGTACCGGGTTGGGTGATACGGTTAGTCCAACAGCCGCGCCTAAACCGGTTTTACCCGATGTGGTTTGCTGTGCTGCGGCAGCAATTTTATGTCCATGGTGCCCGTGGTGGCCATGGTGTGGGCCATGATGCGGTCCGCCGGGGCCGGCAGTAGTATCGGCTGGCAGGTCGCAGTTGGCTTGTACATAGGCAAACAAATCGGCTACGGTAGCAAACGAGGTAGAGTCAACCGTGCTGAGGCAATCTGCCAAACCTTCTTCCAGCAGGTGGGCAAATACTTCCCCTACGGTAGGCATGTCTAAATCCAGCGAGTCGGCATGGCAACCGCCATGTCCGTGTCCGTGGTGTGGGCCTTCCAGCGTATCAACGGGTAAGGCGCAGTTGGCCTGTACATAGGCAAACAGTTCTTCAATGCTGGCAAAGGAGGTAGAGTCAACGCCGGTAAGGCAATCGGCCAGCCCTTCTTCCAGCAGGTGTGCAAACACTTCACCAACGGTGGGCGGGGTGTCCACATCGGTAGAGTCGTCATCGCCCCAGCCGCCACCCGGGCCGCCCAAATCGCAGTTGGCTTGCACATAATCAAACAGTTCTTCAATACTGGCAAAGGAGGTAGAGTCAACGCCGGTAAGGCAATCGGCCAACCCTTCTTCCAGCAGGTGTGCAAACACTTCGCCCACACTGGGCGGGGTGTCCACATCGGTAGAGTCGCTGTCATCGTCGTCGTCGTCGTCCCAGCCGCCGCCCGGCCCATCGCCATCATGATGATGATGATTTCCGCCACCGTGATGCGGGCCGCCGCCGCCCTGTGCAACCATAACTAAGGGTAAGCAGCAAATAAGCATAGCTGCCAGTGCAAAATGCAGTAATTTTTTAAGTTTCATGTTGTAATTGTTCTTTTGTTGTAAGAAATTAAGTTAACAACGGCTTGCTGCAGTCAAGGGCTGTTTTATCAATGGCAAAAGTATTTCAGTCCTATGGGGCTGCCAAAAACATTTTTGCCCGTTTTTTAAGCAAAAAATGCAAACAATATTCGGGCATATTTTGTTACTTTCCTTTAAAAAAAGGCATTACAGCGTTACTGTTTTTCGGGTTTTTTTAAGTATTTTTCGGGTAAAATATTTTTTTAAAATTTTCAGAATCCTGCTATTCGGGCAATTCTGTCCGTTTTTTTTTAATTCAATAATGTAATGCAAGTACAAGCCAATGCATCAAAGCAAACTCATAACCCTGTTGCGCACCTTTACCCCGCAAGAGCACAAGGAGTTTAAAAAATTTGTGCGCTCGCCATTTTTCAACACCAATGAAAATGTGGTAAAACTATACGACCACCTTTATAAATATGCGCCCGGTTTCGATAGCCCGCGCCTTGACCGGCAAAAGGTTTTTAGCTTCCTTTTTCCCGATGAACCCTACAAGGAAATTAAAATACAGCAGTTTGCCAGTTTGCTGGTAAATTTAATTGAGCAGTTCTGGATTCACAACGACCTGAAAGAACCCACCCCCGATGCCACCCTGCGTTTAGCCGATGCCTACCGGCAGCGCCGGCTTACGGCTTATTGGCAAAAAACGCTTTCGGAAACAGATAACTTACCGCCCTCCGATGCCGCCCATGCCGCCTACTGTCTGCTGCAACAGCAAATACAACAGCACGAAACCATTGAGGCACAGGAAAAGCGCGAGCAGGAACCCCACCTGCAAGCGGTATTAAACAAACTTACCGGCTTTTTTTTGGTGTGTTACCTTAAATACGGCAGCAAAGCGCTCAACTTCAGGCGGTTTAACCCGCAGCAAAACTACAATATGCCGTTGGCCGATGCTGTGGTGCAATATGCCGCCCAACCCGAAAATGCCGCCAACCCCGCCATACAAATTTACCTTCATATATGGCGAAGCCTGCAACAACCCGACGAAGAAACTCATTTTGAAGGACTGAAAAAATTGCTCCTGCAACACCACCGCCTTTTTACCCGCCCCGAAGCCGAAGAAATGTTTGTATTTGCCCACAACTATTGCATTGGCAAACTCAACAAAGGGCAGCAGCGCTACCTGCGCGAACTCTTTGACCTCTACCGCTTTGAAATGGAACAAGGCATCATCAGCCCCACGGAACCGCTTTCGGCATCGGTCTATAGAAACATTATTACCATTGCCCAACTGCTGGGCGAATGGCAGTGGATGGAAGATTTTATTAACAATTTCAGGCAGGCCGTGGGCGAAGATACCTACATTTTTAACCTTGCCCGATTGCGGTTTTTGCAAAAACGCTATACCCAAACCGTAGAACTGCTGCAAAACCGCCAAGACCGCTTTGGCGACGTGCTGATGCTGCTGGCCGCAAAATCTTTGCTGCTAAAGGCATTGTACGAACTTTTTTTGCTGGATACCGAAGGAATTTCTGACTATGACGATGCCCTGGAAACTTTTATAGCCTCGTTTATAGCCTTGTTGCAACGCCGTAAAAAAGAACTGCTGCACCACTACGTGTATTACCTTAACCTTACCCAAAAAGTGCGGCAACTGCTTACACAGCAACTGTCGGGCAGGGTAAAAACCCGTTTTTTGCTTGCTCTGGAACAAAGCGTACAAAAAACCACCGAAATTGCCGAAAAAGCCTGGCTGCTCGAAAAAATAACCGCAGCTAAAACAAACGCCCGGTAAAAGCGCACTTTTTTTCCGAAGCACGGCGCTTAAACCCTGAACTGCGAGGTGGCAGAAAATCTTACTCCCGCACCGCCTTACCCGTTACCACTGCCGCGCCGGTGTTGAGTAGCCCAACATGCGTTGCAGTAAAAGGGAGCAGTTTTTGCCCCTGAATTGCACAAATACTTGCCCGTCCGGGCAATAATTTTACCCGCAGTGGGTTAATATGCGTATATTGCGGCGCAACAGGTTTATCTCTGTCGGGCGTTCACTGAACATAAATCATGTCTTATGTTGAAAAAATTGGTTTTACTGTTGTTATCGGGTATGCTTTTGGTTGGTTCGGTTTCGTGCAACCGCTACGGCTGCCCGGCCAATACCGAGCAGCAATCATCAAAAAAGCAGAAAAAATCAAAATCGGGGGTGGTGCCTGCCGGTTATGCCCAAAAAAAGGGGCTTAGAAGCCGCTAAAATTCTTGTTTTGGGGCAGCCACACCTCTGCCCTGCTTTGCTTCTTTTGTGTTTTTTTTGTGAACCAACAGCACCTGTTGTTGGTTTTTAGTTTGTTATACATGGCAGGGGTGCTTCGCCCGGCAGCGCTACACAGCGTGCGGATGAGGCTGAGATAATACCCTTTGAACCTGACCCGGGTAATGCCGGCGTAGGGAGGAATTTTCGGGGCGGTTACCGTTGGGGGTTTCCCCTGTTATACCGGAGGCGTTTTTAGTCCGCTACCGCTATTTGCTGAAAGCACACTCTTCCGCCGTATTCCTGTGTAAAGGCCGCTTGGCTGCATTTCTGCCGCTTTTTTAACTTTCAACCAAAAGCGCGCTGTATGTGTCATCCAAACAAATGCGGTTTATTTATCTTTTTATTTTTTTTAATTTTGCTGTTCGGTCCTTTGGCGTTTTCGCAAACCGCCACAGTTACCCTTACCGGAACCATAACCGATGCAAATACCGGCCAACCGCTGCCCGGTGCCACGGTACAATTGGAAGGAACCTATCTGGGGGCGGCCGCCGGCGTGTCGGGGTTTTACAGCATTGAACGAATTAAACAGGGAAACTATATCATTATTGCAGAAATGCTGGGTTACCGGCCGGTGCGTTCAGAAGTGATTATGACAGGAAATACACAGTACAATTTTTCTTTGCACCCCGAAGAACGGTTATTAGATGAGGTTATGGTAAGAGGTATAAAAGCCGGGGTTAATACGGCAAGCACCTATACCAACCTGCGCAAAACCGAAATTGAACCGCTCAACAAAGGACAGGATTTACCTTTTCTGTTGCAACAAACACCCTCGGTAGTGGTAACCTCCGATGCGGGGGCGGGTGTGGGTTATACGGGTATGCGCATACGCGGCACCGATGCCACGCGCATTAACGTAACCATGAACGGCATACCGCTGAACGATGCCGAATCGCACAGCGTTTTTTGGGTAAACATGCCCGATTTTGCCTCATCGGTTGACCAAATACAGGTACAGCGCGGCGTAGGCACCTCCGCAAACGGTGCAGCGGCTTTCGGGGCGTCGGTTAACCTGCAAACTGCACAACTTCGGCCGCAGCCCTATGCCGAGGTAAATGCTTCGGGCGGTTCTTTCAATACACAACGCTATAATGTTCAATTGGGAACAGGGCTGCTCAACAGGCATTTTACCTTAGACGGGCGCCTGTCTTCCATTACCTCCGACGGGTACATTGACCGCGCCGCCTCCAACTTAAAATCTTTTTTTCTCTCCGGCGGTTATTACGGGCGCAAAACCATTGTGCGCGCCAATATTTTGTGGGGGAACGAAATTACCTATCAGGCCTGGGGCGGCGTACCCGAAAAACTGCTGCAAACCCGGCGCACCTACAACGCCTATACTTATGAAAACCAGACAGATAACTACCGGCAACACCATTATCAACTGCATTTTTCGCAACAAGTAAGCCCAAAATGGCAACTGAACGCCGCGCTGCACTATACCAGAGGAGCGGGTTATTACGAAGAGTACCAACCTATGCAAAATTTAACCGATTACGGGTTGCAAAACCAGGGTATGTATCAAATATCGGTAAGCGGACCCGATACCCTGTTTCTGCCCGTTTCCCAAACCGACCTGATACGGCGCAAATGGCTCGACAATGATTTTTACGGAACCCTATTTACCCTTAACTACAATAGTGCAAAAAAAATACATGCTACCATTGGCGGCGGCATTAACCGCTACAACGGGCTGCATTTCGGTGAGGTTATATGGGCACAGTATGCTGCAAACGGCAACATTAACCACCGGTATTACGAAAGTAACGGATACAAAACCGATGCCAACCTGTTTGCCAAAACCGAGTACCGGCTCAGCCGGCAATTGGGCTTGTTTGCCGATGTGCAATACCGGCATATTGATTACCGCATACAGGGAACCGATGAAGCAAAAGGAAATATAACATTTGATTTGAATTACAATTTTATAAACCCCAAAGCGGGCATTACTTTCAATGTTTCATCTAATCAACAGGTATATGCCTCTTTTGGCATGGCACACCGCGAACCTACCCGAAACAACCTGATTGATAATGATACCCTGCCGCTGCCCGAACGCCTGAGCAATATAGAAGCCGGTTACCGCTTTACCCTGAGCAACATAAACATAAATGCAAATTACTATTACATGCGTTATAAAAACCAACTGGTGCTTACCGGCAACCTGAACAATGTGGGTTACCCCATTCAGCAAAACGTGCAGCACAGCTACCGCACCGGTTTTGAACTGGCACTTATGGTTAAAGCCGGCAACAAACTGGACATACAGGCCAACCTCACTTCTTCTATTAATAAAATAGATGGGTTTTCACAATTTACCGGCGTTTTTGATGCCAATTACAATTACCTGCGCGATACCACACTGGTATATAACCATACCGATATTTCCTTTTCGCCCAATGTAACCGCCGCTGCCACCCTTACTTACCGCCCTGCGAAATGGGCTTCGGCGGCGTTTATGGCAAATTATGTGGACAGGCAGTTTTTAGATAATACCGGCAGTTTGGCGCGCTCACTCAACCCTTACTTTACCGGCAACCTGCTGCTTACCGGCAGCCTGCAACCTAAAAAATGGGTTAAAAACTTAGAACTGAGCCTGTTGATAAACAACCTGTTTAACACCCTGTATGAATCGAACGGATGGACTTACTTTCTTTTGATGGAGCGCGAAGGCATTATTGAACCCGAAAATTACAATAACTACTACCCGCAGGCGGGTACAAACCTTTTGGCCGGACTTAAGGTGCAATGGTAAAAACTGGTTTTACCCCCTTTTCAAAGCCGGTAAATCACCATAGCCGGGCTGCCCGTTGCATTTTTGTAGCCCGGTAAATTAGCGGCATCACCGGAAAACGGCTTCCATAATATGGAAAACAGGTTCTGTTATTTGGAAAAAGAACCACAAGGTTCAACCACAACTGCCTCATTATCAATGAGTTAGGTTCCGGCATGGTTATGGCACATCTTCAGGAAATTCAATTTCAATATGGAAGGTGTAGCAAAATTAAACATTTATTTGGTTGACGACGACAAGTTTTGTCTCAACCTGTACGAACAGCATTTACTCAACCTTGGTGTTGAGGAAATCAGAAAGTTTGAAACCGGTTATGCGTGCCTTGAGCAACTCATAATTGAAAAACCCGACATCGTTTTTCTCGACCACTATTTGCCCGATTGCAACGGGTTGGAAGTGTTGGATAAGATTAAACGGTTTAATCCCGATATATTTGTGGTGTTTTTAACCTCGCAGGAAAATGTGCAGGTAGCCGTAAATGCCCTTAAATATGGAGCATTTGATTATATTATGAAAGGCGACAAAGACCTGGACAGCATGACTGCCGTAATTAAGAAAATAATTCACATTATAAATACAATAAACGAAAAGCGCCCCGGATTTTGGAAAAAATTTATTTTATAACCCTGTTTACCATATAACCTAAAGTCAATGAAATACACATATTTGCAGGCGCTGCTGTTGTTGCTGGCGCTTGCCCTGAATAGCTGTGCCACACAAAACCTGTTTCAAACAACCAATAATACCCAATCCCCTGCCGACACGCTGGCTTTTGTAAACCTGCCCGCTTATGAATATGCCATACGCAAAGACGACAAAGTAAGCATCAGCGTTTGGGACCACGACGATTTAAGCGTTGGCTCGGTGTACGGAATTTACAACTCAAACGAAGTGTATGGTAAATGGCTGCAGGTAGACTCCAAAGGGTATATCACCGTGCCCAAACTGGGCGAGGTGCAGGTAGAAAACCTTACGGTAGTGCAAGCCGAAAACACCCTGCGTGAGTTGTATAAAGCCTGGATTGTTAACCCCGTTGTAGAGGTAAAAATTCTTAACAAAGAGGTTTCGGTCATTGGCGAGCTTAAAAGCCCGGGCAGATTTTTGCTCGAAAAAGATGATAACTCACTCGTTGACCTTATAAGCAAAGCCGGCGATTTTGATTTTTATGCCGACAAACGCAAAGTGCAAATAATAAGGAAAATAAACGGGCAGCCCAAAATGCACACCGTTGACCTTACCAAATTAGATGCCGCATTTACCCAAAACATTCAAATTCAGCCCGGCGACATTGTGTATGTGCCTTCCAGAAAGGGTAAAATGTGGGACCGCAAGATAGGAACCATAATACCAATTACCAGCATTATAAGTTCGGTAGTACTCATACTTGGTATTTTATAATCCGACAATAATCTTTTTTTAAAGTTAAAACATTCATTTTTTCCGGCTTGTATAAACGCCGGCGGGCATAGCCTTGCAGTTTTTATCCATAAAACAACCTCCGTATTACCCGAAGACAAACCCCAGCCATGTCAAACGAAAGAGATAATATCATACATTTGCTACAACCTTTATACCGGGGCTTGCCCATTATTATTTGCATAATGGTGGGCGCCCTTTATTTAGCCCAAAAGTACCTGCAATATACCACCCCGCTGTACGAAAGCACCGCAAAAATAAAATTGGCCGATGTAAACGAAGGGGTACCAAGCGCTCAACTGTTCAAAAACTTTGATTACTTTGTTAATGCCAATAAAATTGGCGCCGAAGTAGAATTGCTTAAATCGGAAGTTTTGTTGCAAAAAGCACTTCGGTCTTTAACCCAGTACAACACCATTTACCGCGTTGGCAACATCAGTAAAACCGATTTATACCGGCAATCGCCTGTTATCATCGGAATTGAAGTAAAAAATGCCATGTGGCATAGCCGCACCTTCGGGTTAGAAATTTCTGAAGATACGCTTTTGCAGGTTACTTCGCCAAACGGGCAAAAATTGCAGGGAATATTGGGTAAAACCATTCAAACCGATGATTTTACCCTTACCGTAAACCGCAACGACTCGCTGCTGTGCAAGCGCCCCAACCTGCCCCTGAACGACCGCTACGAACTCATACCGCATTCAGAAAATAAACTGGTACAGGAACTTCGGGCTAATTTAGATGTAATGGCGGTAGATAAAGACATTCCGGTTTTGCGCATCAGCTATCGTTGCCCTGTTGCTCAAAAAAGCGCCGATGTAGTGAACGCCATTGCACAAACCTATATTAACGACTATATACAGGAAAAGTTTCAAACGTCTGATACCACGGTGAACTTCCTCAACCGGCAGCTAAACACCTTCAGCAACCGCCTGTCGCAAAGCGAGCAGGAAGTTGAAAACTACCGCAACCAGGAAAACATTATTAACATACGGCAAGAAACCGAAACCGATTTGCGCAAAATTGCCGACCTTAAAAAACAACTGGCCAACAGTATCCATCCGACCAACGCCATATTGTTAGATGGGGGTTTGTGTGCCTACCTTTGCGTGGTACAAAATTACAAATTTATGGCACAGAGACAAAGAAAACAGACAGAAGCGCGTATG
>MTCR01000132.1 GCA_002212725.1 Sphingobacteriales bacterium TSM_CSM
GCAAATTTGTTATCTTTCGGCAACGGAAACCCCAAAATATCCGTTAGTATTTTTACACCGATAAAACTATACCGCTATGACCAAAAACAGATTAACCCCGGTAAGTTTGCGCGCCCTGCTTGCGCCGCTATGTATTAGTTTATTTGTAATATGGGGGGGGTAAATTGCCGGGTGTATGGGCAAATAACACCTTGTACTACACCGCCCAATGATTGTATGCTGCTGTGCAACCCCAATTTTGCGCCGCCAAGCCCATGTGTGGTAAATCCGATTTCAAAATTATATATTTATATTTTTTCAAAAAAAACGCCATGAGAAAAATATTCTTTTTAATAGTACTTATTATACAAGGGTTTTCCACGCTTCAAGCCCAAAGCAAGTATTTTGAGCGCACCTATTTATGGGAATATATACATGATGCACAAAAGGTATTTCTAAGTTCCGATGGAAATTATGATGTATTTGGAAATACGATGACCGTTCCCAATTATTTTCAAAACGGCTTTCTGTTAAAGGTTAATACAAGTGGAGATACTGTTTTATTAAAAAACTTTACTTCTGAGTTTAATCGTTTAACCATTTGGGATGTAGTTCGGACACAATTTGGTTATGCCATAGCCACCTGTATGGGGCAATTTCCGGGCGATACGGGTTGCAAGGCAGGTCTTTTACTGTTAAAACATAATGGAGATGTTATTTATTCGGGGTATGCCGGAACACAAGAATTAATAGAGTCAAGAGCGAGAAGCATTTTGCAAACCCCCGATGGAGGCTACATAATGGCAGGCTTAATACTGCAAACAAGCGGCTCGCTCAACAAACTCTATATTGTAAAACTAAAAGCAGACGGCGAAACCGAATGGGAAAAAGTATATGACTATTTTTCATACCACAATAGTTTCAGAGGCATACTGCCTGCCCCCGAAGGCGGGTATTATGCCATAGCATCTATAAGGCGTTGGGTACTTACGGGTTTGGGTATATATCAAGATGTTGGCGATATATTGCTGTACAAATTAGACCAATGGGGCGAGGTAGAATGGCAAAAAATATACTTTGAAGGTGGGGAGGGGGAGCAATCTACCACTTTTTGCCAAGCCTCTGATGGAAGCCTGTTTATAGGAGGCGGAAGAAATTTTACCGATTTAGTATTCAAATTAGATACTGCTTTTAATCTGGAATGGGAAATAAATGAGGCAGATGATAAATGTGGACCTTCACTTGTTGGCCTTACCCCCGATGGCAACTTTTTGGTAAGCGGTTGTACAGATGTTCCCCCCGGAGAAGCTGATGCTTATATAAAAAAAATAACCCCCAATGGCGATGTACTTTGGCGGCGGGTTTACGGCGATGCCGGTCATGATTATTTCTATACCCACCTCATACTGCCCGATGGCAGCATTTTGCTGGGTGGCAGAAATGATATGAGCAGTTCTGCTGCAGTGTATATTGTAAAAACCAACTGCATGGGCTTGCTTACCCAACCTGCGGCGGCCTTCAGCTATGAGCCGCAAGGCGCAAACGAAGTACAATTTACCAACCTCTCCCTCTACGCCTACCCCGACAGCACAGACGGCGGCTACTACATCTGGGATTTTGGCGATGGCAGCCCGCCCTACCTCTGCGGGCAAGGCTACGCTCCCTGCACCGGCAACATACTTACCCATCAATACCCCGCCCCCGGCAGCTATACCGCCAGCCTCACCGCTATAGTTTGTACAGATACATCCGTAGTGCAGGCAATTATAGATACACAAGGCACCGGCGGCACAGTAGGTATTGCTCCCCCCCAGCCCCCCCGAGCAATCGGGGCAAGTCCCCTCGCAAGCGAAGGGGGGAGTTTTGAGGTGGTAGTTTACCCCAACCCCGCCCAAAACACGCTCTTTCTTGCAAACTGGCAACAGATAGCTGCCTTTAAATTGTATGCCATATCGGGTGTGGCGGTGTTGGGGTGTAGCCCTGTTGCCGGTTCGCAAATTGGCATTGCTCAATTGCCCGCCGGTTTGTATATAGCAGAGGCACAGTACAAAAACGGCGCTATACAACGTCAAAAACTGCTTATACAGCGGTAAAATGCTCAGAAACAACTGCGAAAAAAGTACAGCCCTGCAGGGCGCAAACTATTGGTTTACACCTTTAAAACGTAAGCCAATAATTTACCTTTAGCACCAGTCCCCAATCTTTTTGCGAAAAATCTTCGGTATTCATGTTGTCGGTAAAAACCAAAAATACATCAGACATAGGGGCAAAACGCCATTGCAGGCGGTTGTTTATGTTAAAGTTTTGGGTTTGGGTGTTAAACTGTAAAAAGGTGGTAAAAAACAGGCTTTTGGTAAAGGTAAGCTCTATGCGCGGGCTTAACAGCAGCAGGCTCGAGTTGCCAAACCCCTGCGGAAACCGTATGCGGTTGTACGCCACATTAAGGGCAAGGTTGGCGTATGGTTGCAGGCGGTAGGTGGCATCGGCGCTTAGGGTTAGTTTTTTGCCATTGTAAAAGCCGCCGTAGTAGGCACGCAGTTTGCCGTAGAGTTTGTTGCGGGCGGCGGCTTCGTATTCGGCGCCGGCTTCGGTGTAGCGGTAGGCGCCGGGTTGCAGCAAGGAGTCCATGCGGCCGGTAATGTTGGTAGGAAACAGCAGTTGGGTTTGGTAGTTGTTTATGAGCAGGCGTGCAATGCTGTTATCTTTAAAATAGGTAAACAGTTTGTATGTACTCCACCGGTCAAATTTTTCAAAATCGTAGAAGTAAAATACCTTACCGTCGTATTCGGGCCCGAAAAAGCGCACTACGTTCATGTTTTTGGGGTAAAACTTGTAGCCTATGTAATGAAAAGAGGCCAGGTAGGGGGCAGCCTGTATGGTGTTGTTCTGGTCGTTGCGCTGGTAGAGTTCCTGCAAAAAACCTACATCGGCAATATAATCGGGCCCGGCGTGTTCAAGGGAAACAAAGGAGAACCAGTTTCGGTCTTCGTAGCCAATGTCGGCAACCAGTCCGGCGCGGTCAATGGCTTTGGGGGCAAAGGTTTGCTCGTCGTATTGGGTAAAAGACTGGTGGTACAATACATCGGCGGTCCACTTGTTGTTTGCCGACCGGTAGCGGAGTTCGGCGCCGGCCACGCGGTTGTAATCATCGGCATCGGGTTTAAAGTTGGTAAACGCCTGCCGGTTTATGAAAAAAGCCGTTGCCGATGAGCGTTCAAACAGTTTTCGCTGCACGGTGGCAACCGAGTAATTCTGACTTTGCGTGCCGTTGGGCTGCCCTTCGGTTTGTATGCTCAGCAAGCCCATGCGCCAGTTTTCGTTTATGTTGCCGGTAAGGCGTGCGCCGGCCAAAATGGGCACGTTTAACCCAATGCGGCGCGAGAAAAAAGGCTGCATAGGGTCTATGCCAAACTGAAACAAATCGCTGTTTTCAATAAAAAACTGCCGTCTTTCGGGAAAAAACAGGTTGGTGCGTTGCAGGTTGGTAACCTGTTGGTCCACCTCCACCTGCGAAAAATCGGGGTTAATGGTCAGGTCGAGGTTTAAAGAACTGGTAACGGCAATTTTGGCATCTAAACCCACATCGGGGTGGTCCACTTCAGGTTGGTCATCGGTATTATAGTTGCGGTGTGCGCCCAGCCGGGCATAGGGTATAAGCGATACGTTTCCACCCGCTTTTTTGGGTGGCGCATCCCACAGCAATTTACCGCAAAACGCCAGCGAAGCCACATTAAACTGTGTGGGAACCGGACTCCAGGTAGAGGTTTCGATGCGTTTGAGGTCGTTTCTTGAAAAATTAATGTACCATTCCGATAAATGCTCATCATACCGAAGGGTTTTAAACGGTACGGCCATTTCTACCAACCACTTGCCTGTTCCGGTTTTTACGGCCGAAAACCAGCGGTTATCCCAACTGGTGGTAACGCCAAAAGCGCCGCCGTTTTCTACCAGCCCCTCGCGCTGCACACCCAAAGGACTTACGGCAAAACTAAAGCCGGTGGTGTGGTTGCCAAAGGGGTCAATAAATGCCACAAAAGCATCGGTTACGGGGTAAGAAAAATCGCGCTTCAAGGATTGGATAACGTAATTTCCGGACAGTTCGTCATAGCAAACGGCGGCAATGTAGAGGTTATGGTCGTCGTAGGTAAGGCGTACTTCGGTTTTTGAGCGGGCAAAGTCCCGGTCGTTGGGCAGGGTTTGGTAAAAATCTGTTGCCACATGGGCGGTTTGCCAATCGGGTTCATCTAATTTTCCGTCTAACTTAATTTGTCCGGCGGCTTTGGCAATATGAATTTGGTAGGTTTTACCGGTTTTTTCGTTTACCTGCGCCTGCATACACAGGCAGGCAAGCAGGGTTAACAGCAGGGTAAGGCAACAGTTTTTCATGGCATAAACGGGGTTGGAGGTGAATAATACCGCTAAATTGCAAAAATAACCCAACTTACAAGGCACGCGCACAGTATTTTACCGTTTGCCGGAAAAAAATGAGCGCCTCAAAAATGTATGGACTACTAATTTTACCTTTTTGCGTGGTTTACCGAACTATTATGCCTAACTTTAGGGTTATTACCAGTTAAACCATCAATTTTACAACATGATTATTACCAAAAACAAAGTAGTATCGGTTAGCTATGTACTTCGCGAAGGCGATTTTGGCGGTGAAGTGGTAGAGCAAACCACCTCGCAAGAGCCTTTTGTATTTTTATTTGGCGTAGGCAGTTTGCTGCCCGATTTTGAAAAACACCTGCTGGGACTTAAAGTGGGCGATGCTTTTAAGTTTAGCATTGACAGCCAAAATGCTTATGGTCAGGTAGAAAGCGATGCCATTGTTGAACTACCCATTGATATATTTGTAGTTGACGGCGCTATTGATGACGAACTGCTGCAAATTGGCAATGTTGTGCCCATGCGCAACGACCAGGGACACTTGTTGCATGGCACGGTAGTGAGCGTAACCGATGATGTGGTTACCATGGATTTTAACCACCCTATGGCAGGTAAAGACCTTTACTTTATGGGAACCGTGCTGGATATACGCGAAGCCACCCCATCTGAACTGGAGCACGGGCATGTACATGGTCCGGGCGGGCATCATCATTAATTTTTACAGGCTGTTTGCCTGTTGTAATAGCCACAAAACACATCAATGGCACATGATTGCCTTTTTTGTGTTTTGTGGTTTTGTTTTGTTTGCATGGCAGCAGAAGCTTTTTGCAGGGTGCGTTATGACCATTTACCGCATTAGCTCCAGCAGCGCCACGTTTTCAATATGATAGGTATGCGGAAACATATCTATGGGTTGTATGCGGCGAATATGGTATTGGTGTGCCATGAGTTGCAAATCGCGCGCCTGGGTAACGGGGTTGCAACTTACATACACCACACGGGGCGGCGCCAGGTGGAGTATTTCTTTTACCACATCGGGGTGCATACCGGCGCGGGGCGGGTCGGTAATGAGTACATCGGGTTGGCCGTGTAGGCGGGCAAAATCGGGGGTCAGGATTTTCCGCACATCGCCGGTATAAAAAAAGGCGTTTTCAATGCCGTTTAGTTGGGCGTTGTATCGGGCGTCTTCTATGGCGGCATCTACTTCTTCAATGCCCACTACCTGTTTGCAGTTTCGGGCTAAAAACAGTCCTATGCTGCCTGTTCCGGTGTAGAGGTCGTACAGGGTTTGGGAGCCGTTTAGCTGTGCCATTTCCTCAATAATGCCGTAGAGTTTCAGCGCCTGATGGCTGTTGGTTTGAAAAAAAGATTTTGCGCCTATTTTGTAACGGCAATGCCCCAGTTGTTCGGTAATATGGTTGTTGCCGGCATAGGTTACAATGTCAAGGTCGTACCACATATCGTTGCGTTTGCCGTTAATGGCGTATTGCAGGGCGGTAATTTGCGGAAACCGTTTAAGGGTAAACTCCAGCAGGGGGTTGTGCCATTCGGGTTTATCAAAGGCAAAGGCAAACACCACCATCAGTTGTCCCAGGGTAGAGGTGCGTATGAGCAGGTTTCGCAGGTAGCCGCTTCGGGTTTTAATGTCGTAGAACGGCAGGTTGTTTTCTGTGCAGTATTGGTACACCTCGTTTCGTATTTGGTTAGAGGGGTTTTCCTGCAGGTAGCAGTGGGTAAGGTTTACCACGCGGTCGTACATACCTTTTACATGAAAGCCCAATGCGCGGCGGTCGAGGTGTTTTTGTTCGCTTTCGGCTTCGTGTTGCAGCAGCCACCGCCTTGCCGAGAAGGTAAATTCCATTTTATTGCGGTAGTATTGGGTAAGTTGCGGGGTTATAATGGGGTTTATTTGTTCAATATGCAGTTTACCTACGCGTTTCAGGGCTTCTTCGGTAATTTGCTGTTTGTAGGCGGCTTGCTGCGGGTATTGCAGGTACTGCCATTTGCACCCGCCGCAGGTGCCAAAATGGCTGCAAAAGGGCGCTGTTCTTTCGGGTGCGGGTTGTTTCAGTTGCAGCAGTTTACCGGTGGCATAATCAGACCGTTTTTCTACAATGCGCACATCGGCCACATCGCCGGGCACGGCATCATCTATAAAAACCACCATGCCTTCGTGGCGGGCAATGCCTTTGCCTTCGGCGGCAATTTGGGTAACGGGCAGGTTTTCTATAAGGCTTCCTTTTTTCATGGGCGGGGTTAATCGGTTATTTCGGGTATGTTTGTACCGGCATCGGGGTTTTGTTGTTGTTTGTTATGCTGGTTGTTGTTATCTGTATGGTCGTTTTCCGGGGCATCCTTTTCCTGCTTATTGCCGGCGTTTTCTATGGCCAGCAGGGGCGGCGGTTCTGATTGTTGCAGAAAACGGTGGTAATAGCCAATAATGACCGAGGTAAGCGGAAGGGCAATAATTAGTCCTAAAATACCCAGCAATTTACCCCATACCGAAAGCGACAAAATAATAATAGCAGGGTTTAGTCCTGTGGCATCGCCCATAATTTTGGGCGTTAAAAACACATCTTGTATAATTTGTCCAATTACCTGCACCAGTATTACCAGCCCCATCATTACCCAAAAACTCTGCCCGGTGTCTAAGGCGTGCAGCAGGGCAAAAAATACGGCCGGAATGAAGCCTACAATCTGAAGATACGGAACCATGTTGAGCAGCCCGATGAACAACCCCAGCGCCACGCCCATAGGCAACCCGATGATGGAAAACCCGATGGCGGTAATAATGCCCACAATAAGGGCAATGAGTGCCTGCGCCCGGAAATAGGTGTTCATAGAGTTTTCAACATCGGTAACCACGGCAATAATGGCCGGCCGAAACTGCACCGGCAGCAGGGTATGCCATTTGCCGGCAATTTTTGGGTAATCGAGCAGCATAAAAACCAGGTACATAAGAATAACGGTAAAGCCCAGCAAGGTGGTAATTACGCTCATAGAACCCGAAAAAATGCCCCAAATGCCGGGTAAAATTTTTTGCGCCAGCAGGGTAGTGGCTTTTTCAAGGTTTTCAATTTTCAGCAGTTCCGAAATTTCTATGCGGTTGGCAAAATCGGTTATCCATTGTTGCAGGTTTTCGGGCAGGTATTGCTGTACCTGTTGTTGCAGGGCGCTGTTGTTTACATAATCGGTTACCATTTCGCCCATGTGCTGCACATCTTGCACCAGGCGCGGAACAAGCAGGCTGAACACGCCGGCCAGCAATCCCAACACCAAAAGCAGGGTAAGCATTACAGATAGTCCGCGCTTTTTTACCCGAAGGCGGTATTGTACAAACACCACCAGCGGGTTGAGCAGGTAAGCCAAAATAAGCGCCACGGCAAACGGTATAAGCACATCGCTCAGGTAGTTAAGAATTCTGAAAACGCCGTATAGCAGCGCCAAAAACAACAACAGACGCACAAAGCGGTCAAAAGTATAAGGTTTATTGGTGGTAAAGGGCAGCATAGCACACAGTTTTGTTGGTTGGTAAGCAGGTTTTTATTGTTGCGGCCAAAGGTAAACATAATACTATTTGCAGGGGTAAAAAACAGGGGTTCGGTGTTTGCAAACAAATGCAATGCCCGGCATAAAAAGCCCTGTTAATACAGCAGTTCCCATGCGCTGCGGTAGGCATCGGTTTGTTCGGTATGTTCAATGAGTTTTTGGTAAAAGGGGTGCGCGGCTAAGGTGGCACTGTCTCCGGTTATTACCAGTTTCTTTTTGGCGCGGGTCATAGCTACATTGGTACGTCTTATATCGGATAAAAAGCCGATTTCGCCGCGGTCGTTGCTTCTTACCAGGCTTATTCCTATAATATCGCGCTCTTGCCCCTGGAAACCGTCAACGGTATCAACAGAGATGTTGGGCAGGTATTTAAGCAGTGTTTCGTAGTGTTGCAGGTCTTGTTCAATTAATCTTACCTGTTCTTTGTAGGGGGCAATAATGCCCAGGGTAATTTGTTGGGTGGTGTCCGGGGGCAGTTCGGTTTGCAAGGCTTCAAAAATTTGGGTAAGGTATTTGAGCAGCAGGGCGGCTTCCTGCGGGTTGCTGTAGCTCATGTTTTGGGGGTTTTGCACCTCGTCAAACCCGCATCCGGCGGTATCAATAAATTCAAAAGGTTTACTCAGTTCGGTAAAATTGCTGTTTGCAAGGGGTGTAAGGGTTATATGCGCTACCGATTGATGGGCGTACAACTGCGCCTGGTAAAAAGACTGGCTGGCAAAGCGCATAATTTTTTCGTTCATTCGGTATTGAACGTTGAGCATGGTATGCGCATTGGTGCGTTTAATACATTTTTCAAACAAAGAAAGGTTTAACCCCTTTTTTTGAGCTTCGGCCGATTTTACGGTGGGCGGAAGCTGGTGGTGGTCGCCGGCAAAAATTACCCTTTTAGCCCTTAGAATGGGTATCCAGGTAGCCGGTTCAAGGGCTTGAGCAGCCTCGTCAATAAATACGGTGTCAAATTTTCGGTCGCGCAGTACGGTTTGGGCAGCGCCTACCAGCGTTACGGTAATAGCCTGTGCATTGTCTAAAATATTGTTCAGAATATAGTTTTCCAATTGGCGGGCATATTCCAGCAACAGTCGTGCCTGTGCCAGCAGGTGTTGCCGTTCTTCGCGTTCTTCTTTTCCAAAGGTGCGTTTAAATTTTCGGGCTTCCTGCTCTAAGCGCACCACTTCTTTTCGGGTTTGCACCATTTGCTTGTAATCGGGGTGTTGGGTTATTTGTGCATCAAGGGTAAGGTGTTGCAGTTCTTCGTCCACGCGTGCAGGGTGTCCTATACGGGTAACTTTAACCCCTTTTTGGTGCAGTTTAAGGCTCAGCAAATCAACGGCTGTGTTGCTTGGGGCGGCTACAAGCACCTGTTTTTCGGTATTTAACACATGTTGTATGGCGCGCACCAGGGTAGTGGTTTTACCGGTGCCGGGTGGGCCGTGTACTACAGCCACATCGTCGGCAATGGAAATTTGTTGCAGTGCGCTGTTTTGCGATTCGTTTAAATCGGCATAACTTACAAACGGGTATTTGGTGTAAAAAGACGGCTGCCGGTAGCCCAGCAATACTTCCCGAAGGTGCCCCAGCCTTTCGCTTTCTTTGGCTTTAAGCAGTTTTTGCAGAGTGGCTTCCATTTCGCGGTAGGTGGTTTCGTTGTATAGCAGGTCAAGCCCCAGTTTACCCTCAGACAACCAATCGGGCAAATCGGCATTGCGTACCACCAGCCAAAGGCTGTTTCCGCGCACCTTTTTAACCACACCCTGCAACAAGGGTCTTTCACCCTCAAAGGCATTGCTGAACAAGGCCGCCGTTTGCCCGGGCTGAAAAAGGTGTTCTTCGTTACCGTCTTGTTGGGTACGCTGAATTTCGAGGGTATATTGCTCGCCAATGCCAATTTCTTCGTTGGCTACCACCACGGGGTACCAGGTAATGCCGCGTTTTTTGCGTTCGGCAAGCGATGTTTCTTTTATAAGTTGCTCGTATTGTTTTATTTCTTCATTGCGTTCTGCTTTAATTAGTTGCAGCAGGTGTTGTATTTCTTCGGCACTTGTTTTCATTGTAAAACGGTGTAAGGGCAAAAATTATGGCTTTATTTCCGGTTTAAGCCGTTAAATGATTAAGCGTGGTAAAGGTAGCTATTTTTTTTCTGCTGCCCTATTGTAAAACTGCCGCCGCCGGTTGCCGGCGTTGTTTGCAGTATTGTAAATCGGGCAATAAATTTATTGTGACTTTTTAGGTAAACAGTTCGTCATTTATTTGTTTTTGGCAAAAGTAGTTAATACATTTGCACAGAAATTTGCAAAAAAATTTTTAACCCCTAAAATCAATACAACAATGGGACTTATTTCTTTTATTAAAAGCGCCGGCGCTAAATTGTTTGGTAAAAAGGAAGAAGAAAAAACAGTTGCCGCCGCACCCGCACCCGTATTAAGCCAGGCCGAATTAGATGCTCAAAAAGCGCTGTTGCTGGAAAGCGAAGTACGCAACAATGGTTTAAACATTCAGGATTTGTATGTAGAGGTGAGCGACGACGTAGCCATTATACATGGTAAAGCCGAAAATGTTTCCGATAAAGAAAAAGCCGTTTTGGTTTGCGGTAACGTAGAAGGCATTGCACATGTTGACGACCGCATTACCCTTCCTGAAGACGAAAGAAGCGTTCCGCAGGCAGAGTCGCAATACTATACCGTGCAAAAAGGCGATACTTTATCGGGCATTTCCAAGCATTTTTATGGCACAGGCTCCAAATACATGGTTATTTTTGAAGCCAACAAACCCATGCTTTCCGACCCCGATAAAATTTATGTAGGCCAAGTATTGCGCATTCCGCCGCTGTCATAAGCACCGGCATACTGCCTTAGGGGGTACAACAATATACCTCTGCTTGGTAAAACTGTCTGTATCGGTGAAATCTTTACACCCAAAAAGAGGAGGTAAGGTTTCACCGATATTTGTTTTATAGCCACCACCAATTTACCCACCTGCTTATCAGCCTTTTTATTTTTGCCCATGAATTTATGCCTCGATATAGGAAACACCCGAACCAAAGCGGCCGTTTTTAATGCTGCAGGGCAATTGCAAACATTGCAGGTTTACACCGGTAAGCCAACCCGGCGGCAAATAAGCCGGTTAATTCAAGCGCAAAAAATTACACAAGCCATTTTATCGGCGGTGGCAACATACAACAACTCGCTGAACGATACCCTGCAAAACCATACCCGGCATTTTATTCACTTTTCCCACCAAACACCGGTTCCGGTAAAAAACGCCTACCAAACCCCTGCCACCCTTGGCCTCGACCGCCTTGCCGCTGTGGTAGGCGCACAACACCGGTTTCCGCAAACCAACCTGTTGGTAATAGATGCAGGAACCTGTATTACCTACGATTTTCTGGATGCCGGCGGAACCTACCACGGTGGCGGTATTTCGCCGGGTATTGCCACAAAATTTAAGGCGCTGCATACCTTTACCGGCCGTTTGCCGTTAATAACTGTGCAACCTGCCGAAACAGCTAATATACCGTTGGTTGGCAATAATACACAAAACTCCATTTTATCGGGGGTAATTTGGGGCACTATTGCCGAGGTAGCGGGCATAGTTCACCAATACCGGCAACAATTTGACCCGCTGAAGATATTATTTACCGGCGGCGATGCTATTTTTTTTGAAAACAGGCTTAAAAGTAAGATATTTGCCTGCCCAAATTTAGTGCCCGAAGGGTTAAACAAAATTCTACTGTACAATGCTGGCAAAATGTAGGTTTACCTGCCTGTGGGTTATTTTATTGTTGTTTTGTTTGCAAAGCTATGCGCAAATAAAGCAGGTAAACTCGCCTTATTCTATATCGGGCATTGGCGATATGCAGCCCACCCAATTTTCATTTAACCGAAGCATGGGGGGCATCAGCGCCGCACTTCGGCCCCCGCTCAACATCAACTACAACAACCCGGCCTCTTACGGGTATTTGCAACTTACCACTTTTGAACTGGCGCTGCAGGCCAACTCCCTTTGGCTGCAAACCAATGAAACAAAGGCCAATACCGCCACCGGTAATTTATCGTACCTGTCCTTTGCTTTTCCGGTAAACCGATTCTGGGCCGCCGGCTTTGGGCTTTTACCATTCAGCTACCTGCACTACGATATTAATGTGTACCGAAACCTGCCCGATATAGACTCGGTTAATTACCGTTTTATCGGCAGCGGGCAACTATATCAGGTTTATGTTGGCAACGGCTTTAAATATAAAGGATTTTCGGCAGGCGCTAACGTGGGCTACGTTTTCGGAACGCAAACCCGGCAACTGCGCGAAACCTTTCCGGCATTAGACAATGTGTTTAACAACCTGCGCACGCAAGACATTTTTCCGCGCGGACTGGTTTGGAATACCGGCATACAGTACAATGTAAAACTGGCTAAAAAGCTAAGTCTTACCCTTGGCGCAAACGGCAATGCAGGACTTAAAATCAACAGCACACAAAACACCCGATGGGAACGCGCCCAAATTGCAGATGACCGCGTAAGCGTAATTGATACCCTGTATATTACCGAAGACGAAAAAGGGACAATAACCCTGCCGGCTAAAATAAATGCCGGATTTGCTTTTCAGGGAAGCGGAAAAAGCCAATGGGTGGCCGGTGCCGATATAACCCTGGAACCCTGGGAAGATTTCAGGTTTTATGACCAACCCGATTCAACATTTACCAACAATACCCGGTTTTCAACCGGCTTTTCGGTAGTGCCCGATGCCCGCGTATTTAACAGCTTCTTGAAATCAACGGTTTACAGCGCCGGCTTTTATTATCAAACAGGTAAATTTAAAATAAACAATACCCAACTACCCGAATGGGCAATTACCCTTGGCCTGGGTATGCCGTTAAAAAGAGTAAACTCCCGATTAAACTTTTCGGTTGAAATTGGTCAAAGAGGAAGCCTGAAAAACAATCTTATACGCGAAACCAATATGCAGGCAACTTTCGGGTTTACTTTAAACGACAAGTGGTTTATCAAGCGCAAATATGACTAAAAAGCAAGGCAGCCCAATTCAACCCGATTGTCGTTTATATTTACACAAACGTCAAAATCTACTTTAATCAAAAGCGCTCAAAGTAAACAATAAAAAAATTATCATTCACTAACTAATGAACAAACAATAATTCGCCATGCAAAAATTGTCAAAATTTGGTTTATACACCCTTGTTGCGGCAATGCTGTTATTTGCCTTTCATACCAATAGCTTTGCCCAAAAAAAAGGCAAAAAGGGTAAAGAAGAAACCAAAACAGAACAACCGCAAACCAACACCAATGCAGCACCCGCCGAAGCAGACGCCCTGCTGAAAGAAGCCAGCGGCAAATGGGGTGCAGATAGCGCCGAAACGGTTAAAAATTACTCGCTTTACCGCGAATACTACAAACAAAACCTCTACAAAGATGCCCTGCCCTACTGGCGCGTTGTAATAAAAAACGCACCCGGCGCCCGAAAAACCCCCTATATTGACGGCGAAAAAATGTACAAGTCTTTCTTAGAGCAGCAAATAGAAGGGGCAGTGTGCAAAAACGGCACTACTACAACCGGTTACAGCGAAGACCCCTGCAAAGATAACGGCGGCTTTACCGAATGGAAGTACAAAGATAAAGCAATGGCCGATGCGTATTTCGACACGCTCTTTCAACTTTACGATAAACGCGGGCAGGCCTTTAACGAAATGGGCTATGTAAATGTGCTGAAAGCCCGCACACTTGCCGCCTACAAACCGCAGGAAACCGATGCCGTTATAGCCCTGCGCCAAAAAGCCATAAAAGAAGAAGCAGAAGACTCGCCCTACGACCTCGTATATGCCTATTTTAAAGACGCAGTAAGCCTGTACAGCGCCAAAAAAATTACGCAGGACTCTGTTTTTGCCATTCAGGAAGCATTGGCAGATATTACGGCCAACAACATCGAATCTAACGAAAACCCCGATTATGTAGCCCTCTACCAACAAGTGCAAGATGTAATGAGCAACTGGCGCGAAAAAGTAGAAGCGGCCACTAAAACAGTGGTTACCAAAGCATCTGACTGCAACACCGTAATACAGGTTTATGGCGAAAAATTCAGAGCTAACTCCAACGATTTAACTACGGTAAAACAGGTGTTTTCCAAACTTAAATCGGCCAGGTGCACCACAGACCCGCTTTATTTTGATGTACTTATTCAAATGAACAATCTGGAACCCTCGGCTTCCCAATCGCGCTTTATTGCACAGCAATACCAGAAAAAGAGCGATTTTTCCAATGCCATAAAATACTACAACAAATCGCTCGAAATGGAGGCTGACCCAGCTAAACAAGCTAAAGTATATATGCAATTGGCAAAAATGGAGCAGGTGGCTAACGGTAACTTGTCGCAGGCAAGAAAATATGCCAAAAAAGCAGCCGATTTGCAACCCGGCTCAGGCGAACCCTACCTGTTTATTGGCGACCTATACATGCGCAGCAAAGGCTCCTGTACCGATGACGGCCTTGACGGACACTCGGTATATTGGGTAGCTGCCGATATGTATGCGCGTGCCAAAGACATAGACCCCAGCGTTGCCTCTAAGGCATCGGAAAAATACAGCAATGCTGCCAAAGGATTTCCCAATAAAGAAAACCTGTTTTTCAGGGGGTATAATATTGGCGGGCCGTTTACCGTGCGCTGCTGGATACAACAAAGTACCAGCATACGGTAAGTTAAGCGCCGGCAACTATAACCTTGCAAAAAAAGCACGGGTGGTTTATACTGCCCGTGCTTTTTCTTTACAGATAAAAATCTATTGCAGGTACAGGGTTAATCGGCAGCAGAAACATCGGGTAAAGCAACATCGGGGCCGGAAAACCACCCCGAATACATAATATAGTTGTTGGCAATGCGTTCTACCAGCACGGCAAACTGTTCGGGACTTACCGATTTCACTTTTTTTGCCGGTATTCCTGCATAAATACTGCCCGATTCTACAACCGTGTTTTCCAAAACCACCGCGCCGGCGGCAATAATGCAATTGGGGTGTATAACCGCATGGTCCATAACTATGGCGCCCATGCCAATCAACACATTATCGTGTATGGTACAGCCATGCACAATAGCCCGGTGCCCAACCGATACGTTGTTGCCAATATTAACGGGTGCTTTTTGGTAAGTGCAGTGTATAATGGCGCCATCTTGTATGTTTACCTTATTGCCTATGCGTATATAATGCACATCGCCGCGCACTACGGCATTAAACCAAACGCTGCATTGACTGCCCATAGTAACCTCTCCTACTACAGTGGCATTGTCGGCCAAAAAACATCCTTCGCCAAAAACAGGGGTATTGCCATTTACGCTTAAAATCAGCGCCATAAAAAATCTGGTTAAAAAAGTGTTAAAAAATGTTGTGCAAACATTTTTTATTTGGAGAAAAGAAAAACTATACCTTAATTTGTAGCGACGCAGAAACCGGCAACATGGTTGCACAGGAAAAAAAATTTTTTCAAATTTCGGAACACTTTTTGGACTTAAAGGTTTATTTTGCAATTAATTTTCAGAAAAACAAAACTATACATTCATTTTTAACTTTTTAAACAAATTGCTATGCAAAAATTATTACAAAAAACAAGTTTTGTGTTGCTGTTGCTGGTAAGCGGGCTTTTGTATGCCCAAGACCCGGTATTAACCATTTCGTGTCCCGCTTCGGCCGATGATTGGGTAACCATTACCTATTACGCCGATAACGGTTGCACTCCCGACGGTAAAACACCCGTAGCAGGGCTGCCCTATATTGCCATTCACAGTGGCGTTACCATTGGCGGAAGCGGCTGGCAATATGTAAAAGGCTGGAACGACAGCCCCGATAACATTACTGCTACCAAAATGTTTCCCGAAAGCGGAACCAACAACTACAAAATTACCTTTATCCCGCGCGAATTTTACGGTGTACCCTCGGGCGAAAATCCTACGGGCATTAACTGCGTGTTTAACGGCTCTGATAACGACCCCGCACCGTGGGCATCGGAAGGTAAAGACCCCAACAACAATTGCGGCGACTTTTCCCTTGCTTTTGCAGATTGCAGTGGTACCAGCGTAGGTGTTCTGAACCAGGGCGCCATTCAGTTGCACAACTACCCCAACCCCTTTACCACCGCCACCCAGATTTCTTATTTTACCGATAACGACGGCGAATTTGCCAGCCTTAAAGTATATAACGTACAAGGCCAGTTGGTAAAAACCCTTACTGCTGCCAACCACATTGCCGGCCAACATTATGTAAGCTGGGATGGTGCAGACAGCAACGGCAACTTAGTTGCAGGCGGGCAGTACATTATTACCCTTGAAACACCTAACCAGGTATCAACAGCCAAAATGTTGATTATCCGTTAGTTTTAATTCCGGTTTAGAAAGCAAAAACGGGGTTGTGTATTGCAGCCCCGTTTTTTTTTTGCTATAGGGCGTGCGCTAATTGCAACCATGCCCAAACAAACGGAATAACAAAGAAAACAGCATCGAGGCGGTCTAAAATGCCGCCGTGGCCGGGTAAAATATTGCCCGAATCTTTTACCCCCACATTGCGTTTAAGCATAGATTCTGCCAAATCGCCCCAGGTGCCTATAGTTACCGAGAAAAAGGCAATGCCCAGCCACACAGGTAAAGACAGTTGCGGCAGCAACTGTGCAGCGGCAAAGGCAACAGCCAGGGTAAGCAACAACCCGCCAACGCTGCCCTCCCAGGTTTTTTTTGGCGAAATGGTTTTAAACAAAGGCGTTTTGCCAAAAAACCGGCCGGCAAAATATGCGCCGGTATCGTTTGCCCAAATAAGAAAAAACACACCCAATACTAGCCGGGGTTGGTAGGTGCCGCCAAAATGAGCAATGGCATTTACCATAGCCAATGGTACTGCTATGTATAAAATACCGCTTACCAGCAAACAAAAACGCAAAAACAAGCCATGCGGATGCACATACATTTCGCGTATGCCCAACAGCAGCAGCAGGGGCATAAGTACCACCCACATAACCGCCGGAACCAACCCCAGCAAAATACCCGATACCAACAAGTAAACCACCAAACCGGTTGCGGCGGCCAATAGTTTATCGGACAAGGGGTTTTGGGGCAATACACCCGGATACAAATGCGACAGCGTAGTAAACTCCCAAATTCCGCCCACGGTAAAGGCCATAAGCAAGAGCATCAGCAAATAATGGCTGGTAAACAAACAAGTTAAAGCAACTGCTGCCAACGCCATAGCAGTTACTACACGGGTACCCAATGAACTCATACGTTTTCTTCCTCAATAATTTGTAAAGCCTCTTCGGCTTTGTTAATGTGGGTATATAGTTCTGCTTCGCCAAACACCAGGTAAGAAGAGTCTTGTTTATTAATGAGCACACACTCTATACCATGTGCAAGCAATACGTCTTTTAAAATTTCGGCCAAATAGCTGTTGGTGGTACTATAAATTTTTACCCAGTTTTTTTCCATCGGGTTATACAATTAGCAGGCAAAAAAAGCAAATTGTTTGGTAAGAAGGTTCATTTCATTTTTCAGGCAATAGTATGTTCGTTGCCGGTGTTGGGCAAATGAGGGTGGCAATTTTTATAAAAAAGGTACATGGTTGCGCCAAAAACAGCCGTTCCAAACAATACGCTTGATGCCGGCAGCGCCTCAACCGGTTTCAGTTCAGCAGAGGCAATGTCGGTTTGGGTAAAGTAATACACCACTACTTGCAGGGCATTATTTATAAAATGCCCCAGAACAGGATACCACAAATTGCCGCTCCAGTAAAAAAGATAACCAAGGAAAATGCCAATGAGCATACGCGGTACAAACCCGAAAAACTGAAAATGAATGGCGCTGAACAATGCGGCAGTAATAAAAATGGCTTTATGCGGTTTTTGTGTCCACTCGGTAAGCAATTGCTGTAAACACCCCCTGAACAGCAGTTCTTCGCCCAGGGCCGGCAGCAGGGCAATTACCAGCAGGTTAAATAAGAGTTGCTGGGGCGAGTTCATTTCAAGAAAGGCGTAGGTTAGTTTTTCGGCGCTGTTTTCCATTTCGCGCATCCACTGTTCCAGACCCTGCAAAAAAGAGGGCAGGGTTAAAGATTGGTTTAGCTCCATAAAAAAGGCCATAACAGGCAAAGCGCTTATGGTTACCATAGCAGCAACGGCAGCGGTTTTGGGTTGTACTTTTTCTTGCAAATGCAGGTAAGCAACGGCATTGTGGCTTTTAAACCAGGCAAATAACCAGGCAGGAACTAAAAACACCCCTATGGTAGTTAATATTTGCAGGATTTTTAAGATGCCTATATTATCTTTGTCAAGGCGCTCTATCAGGTTGTTCATGTCGGCCAGGGTAAATCCGGCAAGAAGGAGTAAAATAATTTCTGCCATACTAAACACACTGTAGCAAAATAGCACAAGCAGCAGCAAGTATGCCAACTGAAGGAAGTATGGTTTGTTGTTGATATTGGCGAATAAGGCTTTCATAAAGCGCAAATTTGTGTAAATTTACAACTTGTTTGTAAGTTTAACAGGAATATTGCCGGTAAATGCGTTTTGAGGAGTGTAAAAGTTGGTTAAAAAAGGATAAAAAACGTTTTTTGTGGTCTTATGGTTAAAATTGAAAACATAGAATTGGGTGAATTTCCGCTGCTGCTGGCGCCAATGGAAGATGTAAGCGACCCTCCGTTCAGGGCGGTGTGCAAACAAAATGGCGCCGATTTAATGTACACCGAATTTATTTCGTCGGAAGGATTGGTGCGCGATGCCGGTAAAAGCCTGCAAAAGCTGGATATTTACGAAGAAGAACGCCCGATAGGCATTCAGATTTTCGGGGCCGATTTGGAAAGCATGAGCGTTTCGGCCGAAATTGTTGAACGTGCCAACCCCAACCTGCTCGACATTAACTATGGTTGCCCGGTAATGAAAGTGGTTTGCAAAATGGCCGGTGCGGGCATTTTACAAGATGTGCCTAAAATGGTAAAACTTACGCAGGCGGTGGTAAACAGCACCCGCCTGCCCGTAACGGTAAAAACCCGCCTTGGCTGGGACGATAAAACAAAAAACATTGTAGATGTGGCCGAACGATTGCAGGATATTGGCATTAAAGCCATCTCCATTCATGGCCGCACCCGTACCCAAATGTATAAAGGCAGTGCCGACTGGACTTTGATTGGTGCCGTAAAAAACAACCCGCGCATGAAGATACCGGTTTTCGGCAACGGTGATGTGGACTCGCCCCAAAAAGCATTGGAAATGAAAAACCGCTACGGCGTTGATGGTATTATGATTGGCCGCGCCGCTATAGGCTACCCCTGGATTTTTAACGAAGTAAAACACTACCTTAAAACCGGCATGTTGCTGCCCCCGCCTACAGTATTGCAAAGGGTAAACACCGCCAAAGAACACCTGCGCCGCTCTGTAGAGTGGAAAGGGCAAAAACTGGGAATTTTGGAAATGCGACGGCACTATACCAACTATTTCAGGGGGTTTCCAAACGTTAAACCCTACCGCGCGCAGTTGGTAACGTTAGATAACTTAACCGAACTCTATAACACCCTTGACCAAATTGCCGCCGCTTATGAAGGATTGGAAATGCCCCACCCCTATGCAGAACCGGCGGTGTTTAGTTCCGAAAACACCTGTTAACCCAAGCCGTAAACCAATAAAGACACAAACAGTTTTTCTGTTGTGCGCCATCAATTTGCTTTTTGCCGTTTTGTTTGCCGGCAGAACTGTTGTTCCATTACTAAATGTAATTGCCATAACGCTATTTTGTTTGTGCCATGCTTATACTCATAGTATTACTTACTTTAGCTGCCATTATTATAGGCTTGCAGCGCACCCTGTACAAAAAGCAACAGGAAGCAGAACTGGCATTTAACCAATTGGGCAGTTTGGTAAACAACCTGTCTGAGGTGGCCGGTAAAACCATAGAAACCTTGCGCCGCATAGAGGGAGAAGATAAAGAGATATTTACCCAATTGAACCAACTAAGGTGGCAAACTACCTCCAGAAAACTTACCGGCGACAAAAAAACACAGGCGCTGAACGAATTGCTGTTGCTTTTTAACAACGCCTGGCAACAACCCCACCCAAACAGCCCGCAAATTGAAGAACTGCAACAACACTGGCAACAACTGCTGCAAAGACTTGGCGCCGAAAAAGAAGCCTACAACAACGCCGCCACCGATTTTAACCACACCATAGGGCGGTTTCCGTTTAACCGGTTGGCCGGGCTGCTGGGCTACCACAAAAAAACGCCCCTTCACATACCGCAAAACTAAACCGCCCGGTAAAGCCGGTTGTTACTAAAACACCTGTTTACCCCCTTAACCGCCCCATTGCCCGTTTATTGCAATCTATGATAAAAAAACAACGCACATTGCCCGGCATTTACCGTTTGTTGCCCATGTTTGGCCTTTGTTTTGCCCTTTGGGGCTGCAATGGCAAACCCTCCAGGCTCATAAACGGTACCCCCTCGCCCGATTTGCTCATGTATGATATAAACAAGCAACTCATCAGCTCAAAAGAGTTGTGTACACAGCAAAAAAAAATAGTGCTGCTCGATTTCTGGGCCTCGTGGTGCCGCCCATGCCGCAAACAAAATCCCGAACTGGTAAAAATTTACCAAAAATATAAAGATGCCGATTTTGGAACCGCCAAAGGATTTACCATCATCAGCATTTCACTCGATACCGATGAAACCGCATGGTTGGCAGCCATAGAACAAGACCAACTCAAATGGCCCTACCATGTTTGCGATTACAAAGGCTTTGGCTCACCGGCACCCGTTGTTTTTGGTGTAGAACAAATACCCGCCACCTTCCTGTTAGATGAACGCCATCTTATTATAGGAAAAAACCTTACCCTTAAATGGCTCGATTATGAACTGGGGCGAAGGGTAAAAAAACAACATGCCGAAAATACCGCAACAGATAACTAAAATGCCATTTTGCCCCATAATTGCACAACAATATGCCCGATTTAACGGTTTTATCTGCCAATACTGACATATTGTCGGAAAAACCACAATGGCAGGATGTTTGTACTCCAATAAAAACAACTCGCATTTTATCTAAAATAAACAATTTTTAATAATATGACTGAGAAAGAAATGCCGGTAGAACTGGAAAACCAACCCGAACAGGATATTATTGAACCGGTAGAAAAAACCATACATCCTATTGCCGAAGAACCCAATGTGCCCGTGGAAGAGGAAATAAAAAAACTGACCGCCGAACTGAAAGAACTGCAGGATAAATATTTGCGGTTGTTTGCCGAGTTTGACAACTTCAGGCATAGAACCAAGCGCGAGTTTGCCGAACTGGTAAAAACGGCCTCCGAAGAGGTAATTACCCGCCTGTTGCCGGTTTTAGATGATTTTGAACGTGCCTTTAAAGCAGGTGGCGATAACCCTTCTGCCGAAAGTAAAGGGTTTGGACTCATACAACATAAATTACAGCACGAATTAACCCTTAAAGGGTTGAAACCCATGATTTCGGTAGGGCAGCCTTTTGACCCCGATAAGCATGAAGCCATTGCCGAAGTGCCTGCTCCCGATGAAAGTAAAAAAGGAACGGTAATAGATGAAGTGGAAAAAGGGTATTACCTTCACGAAAAAATTATAAGATATGCCAAAGTTGTGGTAGGTAAATAAAACCCAACTACGCTGCCCGCTCTTTTGTTGCCCGGTTTGCCAATATAAACCGGCAAGTGAAAAGAAAAACAATAGCTTTAACAGCCTTTCTTTATGTAAGCATATAAACCGTTGCCACCCGTTATGCAAAAGCGCGATTACTACGAAATACTGGAAGTAGAAAAAACAGCCTCTGCCGAAGAAATTAAAAAGGCTTACCGAAAAGTAGCCATGAAATACCACCCCGACCGCAACCCCGGCAATAAAGAGGCCGAGGAGTTGTTTAAAGAAGCTGCCGAAGCTTACGAAGTGTTGAGCAGCCCCGAAAAACGGGCGCAGTACGACCGTTTCGGGCATAATGGCATGAGGGGAAATATGGGTGGCGGTTTTTCCAACCCCGACGATATTTTTTCGCAGTTCAGCGATATTTTCAATGATCTTTTTGGAGGGCAGCAAGGCAGAGGCGGCCAGTCTTCAAACAAGGGCAGCAATCTTAGAGTAAAGGTAAAACTGTCATTGGAAGAAATTGCCGATGGCGCACAGAAAAACATTAAGGTTAAAAAATACATTGTCTGCAATACCTGTCATGGCTCCGGAGCCAAAACCAAAGATGGCGTAAAAACCTGTGCCACCTGCCACGGGCATGGCCGCGTAAGGCAGGTAACCAATACCTTTCTGGGGCAAATGCAAACCACCATTACCTGCCCGCACTGCGACGGATTGGGCACTGTAGTTGCCAACAAGTGCAGCACCTGCAGCGGAACCGGCCGGCAATATGGCGAAGAAACCATTACCATTGACATTCCGGCCGGCGTTACAGATAACGTGCAGTTGTCTATGAGCGGCAAGGGCAATATGGGCGAGCGGGGCGGCGGCGCCGGCGATTTGCTCATTACCATAGAAGAAGTTCCGCACGAACACCTTAAACGGCAGGGCAATGATGTGGTGTACAGCCTCTATATTAGTTTTGCCGATGCTGCTATCGGCAACAACAACATGGAAGTACCCACCCTGAAAGGAAAAGCCAAAATAAAAATTCCGGCGGGCACACAATCGGGTAAAATATTCCGGTTAAATGGCAAAGGGCTGCCCTCGTTAAATGGCTACGGCCGGGGCGACCAATTGATTGAAGTTAATATCTGGACTCCGCAACACCTTACCGCAAAAGAAACTGAATTGCTGGAGCAACTGCGGCAATCGCCCAATTTCCAACCCAACCCCGAAAAAGGAGAAAAAGGTTTTTTTGAAAAAATGCGCGATTATTTTAACAGCTAACCTTTGCATAGTGGTGGCGGTAAAACCGGCCCCGGGCGGCAGGTGTCCTGACCTCGACATTGCGTCACCCTAACAAAATTTTTCCCGGTACAGTCATCGAACAATGAAGTGATTGGCTTTTGTCGCTGTATGAGCAGCATCGTTTGTGTAAGCGTTTCGCCACCGGCTGGCAGTTTGATTTTCAGTTTCTGTTATCCTTTTTGCCTCAGCACTCACCCCAATGGCTATTAACTCCCGAAACTTGCCGCCCCTTTTATCAACGACTACTACACTCGTCTTTCCCGGCCGATTCGTCTTTTTGCGTACAAACATAACCACAAAACTACATTTTTTTTGGCTTGTGTCACCCAATTTAACAAGGAAGTTCTCATAGCTTCCTGATAATCAGCAACTTATGTTTTCTCCGAAAAAAGTGTCAAAGTCAGGACCACAGCAGTATCGGGCCGTTGCGCCCAGTTGTATATAAAGGCGGTTGACACATTGCGGGGGCTGCTCCAAAGGCAAATACGGGTGTTGGTCATAGCATAAATAGGTAGGGTTGGCCGGTTGTGGGGTTATTATTGTTGGGCTAATATATGAGGAGGCAAAAATATGGGGCAAGGTAAAAAATACTTCATTTTACCGGCTATAGGGGCACCAGAACGCCGTTTGTTTTCAACTTGTTTTCTGCCGGTGCAAAAATTAAACTGAAACAACACGGGTAAAACATTGGAACAACCGCACATAAATAATATTGTAATGCCCGATTAGTAAAGGTTAAATTTACCCGATATGGGTAACTACTTTCCTGCTACACATTGGGCAACTGACGACCAACAGGATATTTGTTATTTCGCCGCGGTAGAGCAGGGAGGTGTGGTTTGAACTGTTGGATTTATCAACTACCCTTAATCTGTTTTATTGCGATACTGGATTGTTGCATACAAATACCAAGCATATCCTGACACCAACAAATATACCATTTGTGGGAGGGTAAAACTAATCCAAACAGGCGGGTTAATGCGTATGGTTTCGAGCAGAAGATAAAATATAGCGCTTACAATGAAATATAACAAGGCAATTTGCCCGTTAAATCGTTTTTGACTGTTTTTTCGATATAGAAAAGCGAGCAGAAACAAATGAAAAAGGCTGTCATATAATGGGGTGGGATGAACAGGCAATAGTGAAGGCACCTTGCCATAAGCAAAGTGCATACCCCAAGGCAAGGAAGTAGGGATGCCATAACAGCCATCGCCCGAAAATAAACAGCCCTGCTTGGTAATGATGGTTAACATGCAAAGGCAAACAGCCACAAAATCAAGATATTGCCAAAATCTGGATTTGCCCAATAAATACCTGCCAAAAACAGGGAAGAATAAAAGCAGAAACAGCAAAGATCCACACCAACTAAAATGACCGTAATGCGGCCATTGCCAAATAACCGATAAGGGTAAAGAGTATCCGGTAGTTAAGTAATATGCCGCCATACCTGCCAATCTCGACCCTGCCAGAGCTAAAATGCCCCCATACCAAAACAGCAGAATGGCATGACGTATGGGCCATTTGCCACTAATACCTTGTTTGTAATACCAATGCCCAAACCCAAGCATTATACCAACACCCATATATTGGAACAGGGCATACCAAGATAACTCACAAGAACCTATTACAGGATTGGGCAACATATTATTTTGCTAAAAAGCCGATACTTTTAACGCATTTGATCTCAATGGCAAACCATCTATAACAGGTACTATTATGTATAAACCCGTTTTCAGCACACCTCTCTGTATGTTTTCGGTATGTTTGCCCGCCGGCAATTGCCCCGCAATTATAGAACCTGACATTTTGCCACCTGTATCATAAATAAGGTATTGCAATGTTGCCTCTTGGGGTAGTTGGCTATGTAGCGAAATATAGCCTTGTTGGGCGCTTATATAGAAGTTCATGGTATCGTCCATTCTCCGTTTGCCCGAACAGGAGCAGGCACCTAAACCCGAAAAGTCGGTGATGTTATCATAGTGCAACAAGGCGGTACGCGCATCTTTGTTAAGCAGACTGTTAAGTCCTTTTTGCAAATTAAGCAATTCTTGCAAAAACAGCGGCTCGCGGTAAAATTCTACTTCATTAAACAGAGGCAACAACTCATCAACCCAACAGCAAACGGCATTTATATGGGCGGCGGTAATTTTTGTGGAGTCGTTTTGGGCAAAATTGCGCTCAATTAAGGGCGTAAGGGTTGTTAAAGCGTTGGAAAAACCAGTTTGCACCCCCGCATATCGGCTGTCTGAAACAGTTAATATATGGTTTAGCACAGCTGTATTTTGTACAAACCGCCGCATAAGCAGGTTAAAATTATTGCCCAATTCGCGCTCCCAAAACAAAACCATTTGGCGGGTAGCTTCTACAGAAAATGCACCCGGCGGTATGTAGTAGCAAGTGCTACCACTGCCGGTGTTACCAGACTGTTTTGTTGCCTTATCAACTCCTTGATCCGGTCTAAAAATGTCGCAGGGCGGGTAAGGGGGTGCTGGTGGATATAACGCTTTTAATGCGGCAATGTCTTCCGGCTGCAAATTTCTTCTGATTTCTGCATTATTAATATTCCCACACATTGCATGTTTATTTAACCCGGTACATGCCGAAGCAGCATGGCATAAGCCCAAGGCATGGCCAAATTCATGCAGCGCAACAGATTCAAAATCATAACAGGCATAATCAAGATCAGTTTCATTTATACCCTCCAAAATGTCCCAAAAAATGTTATTGTTAATTGCTATGTCAAAACCTTGCAACGTTACTGTAGGGCGAAATGCTAAATCAGGATTTGGGGTACCATCGGGGTTATTACAGACATATGCTTCACCGCTTTGGTGGAGTTTGCAAAATGCTAATGTGGTTTTGTTATTTGGATCAAATGCATCGGGGTCAAACCCTATTACATTTGCGTTATCTGTGTTACTCACTACTTCCCCATTAGCAATACCTTCTGCTTGAAACCACGGAAATGCTCCGGCATTATTCCATGTCATTGCCGCTGTTGCAATTGAAAACGGAAATAAACTGCTATTAATAGAGCAGCCGGGGCCTATTCCCTCATCAGGACACGTTGGTGGCGGGTCTAAAAAATAATTATCCACATTTTCATGCACAAAATAGGGAATTGTAAATCCTTGTGTATAAAATTGTGCATTGTTATCAACCCACCTAAAATTAAAGCAGTATTCGCTCCACTGCCCCATAATTTGGGTAGGAAAAGGAAAGCAAAAATATACAAAAAACAGCAGCAGGTAAAACGTTTTACACTTATTCATGGTTTATTATTTAAAATGTTCTTTACAAAACAGTTTCATGTCTTTAATCTGATCGGCATTCCAATTATTGCTTAACATACGAAACATGTTTGGGCAATATTCATCCATATACTTTCCGTTTAAATAACGTTGTCCTATAAAAAATCTGGCATAATGTTGCCTGCTCGCCTGGAAAAGTTGCTTACTCCCTACAGTATAGGCTTCTTCATGTGTTGTAGAGGTAAAAACTTCTTCCTGTCCGGCGGGTGTACACCCGCCCGAGTAACCCCCATCTCTGCTTTCTAACAGATAATCTCCTTTTTTTAACGGAAAACGGGCATGCAATACCTCATCTACCCTGTAAACATTTCTGATGCCATACCACAAACATTGGGTAGAGTCTCGTATGTAACGCCGGTCAACTACGGTTCCTATAAATAGCGCATCAGACATAATAAGAGCATATAGGTCATACCAATCCAACGATTTATAAATTGGCCTTAACCTATATGGTCTATCCACTCCCCTCAAGTAGCGATTAAATAGTGCGGTGTCAATTGTGTTCTTAATATACGGCAAAAAGCTAAATACCACATAGCCTTCATTTACCTTCCATTCCAAAAACCCCCGGCTATATGTTCTGCTGTTTACCAAAAACTCGGCAGTAGCGGCGCTGTCTTCGGGTGTAAGTACCGGAAACCCGTCTTCGGGAAAATAATGGTAGTAGTCGCACTCAAAATATGGCGGCGGCTCGCCTTCTTCTTTTTTGCAGGTTCCGCTTGTCAGCAGCAGGCAACTTAGGGCTATTAGTAGTATAAAGCGGCTCATACTGTTTGTTTTTGGTTTGCTGTATAAATATATACAAAAATACCCCCCCCTATGACTTTTCCAAATTTATTACAATATTTTATGTCATTTTTTTGTAAAATTAAGTGGGCGGTTTTATATCTGCTACTAAACACGGTATTATACACAAATCAGCTACTCGGGAACACCACATTTTTATGTGGTGAGTAGAAGGCATCTAATTTTACCGGCTATAGGGGCACCGTAAACCTGTTTGTTTTTAATTTGTTTTCTGCCGGTGCAAAAATTAAACTGAAACAACACGGGTAAAACATTGGAACAACCGCACATAAATAATTTTGTAATACCCGATTAGTAAAGGTTAAATTTACCCGATATGAGTAATTTCGGGTAATTGCTGCAACACCTGTTTGTTTGTGTGTGTGAAAGTTAGAACTACCATTCTGCCTGTTCGTCAATTCTGAAAACTTCGGTCATTTCGGTGAGCAGCGGCTGCAGGTATTGGGTGTGGTAACCGCTTTGTCCGCCATTTACGGGTTGTGTGGCAGCCACATGGGGCAGGCGCAATTGGGTTTGGCTTAATACCTGTTTGTTATTTTTGAAAACCTGTCAGGTCTAACAGGGATTGAGTTTACCCTTCCAACAGTTCTTTGGCATTGGCCATAGCCATTTGCCCGGGTTGGTCGCCGCTGAGCATTTTGGCAATTTCTATCACACGTTCCTGTGGTTGCAGGCGGCGTATGCCGGTAAGGGTGCGGTTGCCGTTGAGTTGCTTGTACACAAAAAAGTGGGTATTGCCCTTGCTGGCAATTTGCGGCAGGTGGGTTATACAAATAACCTGATGCCCGCGGGCCAATTTTTGCATTACTTTTCCTACTTTCAGGGCTACCTCGCCCGATATGCCGGTATCTATTTCATCAAAAATGAGGGTGGGCAGGGCGGTATTATCTGCCATAAGCGATTGTATGCACAGCATAAGCCTGGATAACTCGCCGCCCGATGCTACCTTGCGTATTTCGGCAGGCGGAAGCCCCTTGTTGGCGGCAAACATAACCTCTACATTGTCAATGCCGTTGGTGGTAAGGGCGGTTTGGGTATGCGCCATTTTTACCATTGCTCCGGGCATACCTACCTCGGCAAGCAGGTTGTTTATCTGCTGTTCAAATACCGGCAACTGCTTTTTGCGGTTGGCCGACATTTGTCCAGATAATTGCAGCAATTCGGCATGTTGTTTGGCTATGGCGGTTTTCAGGGCTTTTATTTCTTCGTCGGAGTTTTCGGCAGATTGCACCTGCGCCTGCAGGTTTTGTTGCAGTTGCAGCAGTTCGGCAATGGTGTTGAGCCGGTGCTTTTTTTGCAAACGGTAAATGATGTTGAGCCGGTCGTTAATTTCCTGTGCCCTTTCGGGGTCCATCATAACTTCGCTTTCCAGCAAACTCAGTTCGTTACTTATATCCTGCAGTTCAATGCTCAGGCTGTCTAATCGTTCCAGCAGGGGTTCCAATGCCTGTGTATAGCGCGAAACATCGGTGAGGGTGTTTTTTACGGTGCGCAGTTGCTGCAATACCGATGCCTCCTGTTCATCTAAGGCATAAATACCCTGCAGCAAGGCTTGTTTTATGGTTTCGGCATGGTTCAGGCGGCTTAGCTCCTGCTCCAGTGCCTCTTGTTCGCGGGGGTCGGTTAGCCTTGCTTCTTCCAGTTCGTTTAGTTGAAACAGGGTATAATCCAGTTCCTTTTGCACGGCAGCATAGTTGGTTTCCAGTTCGTGCAGGCGGTTTTGGTTTTTGCGGTAGCTTTTAAACAATTCGGCATATTGTGTCAGCAATGGGGTGTGGTTGGCCAGCGTGTCAATAATATGCAAATGGTAGCCGGTATCGTGCAGGTGCAGGGTTTGGTGTTGTGCATGAAGACTTACCAATTGTTCGCTAAGTGTTTGCAGCACGTCTAATGTAACGGGCGTGTCGTTTACAAATGCCCTTGATTTACCCGATGGCGTAACTTCGCGGCGCAATACGGTTTCGTCTTCGTAGTCTAAACCATGCTCTTCAAAAAATGGTTTCAGGTTGTAGGGGGCAACCAGAAAAACGCCTTCTATTACGCATTTTTCCTGGTTATTGCTAATGGCAGCCGTATTTACCCGTTGCCCCAAAATTAATGACAAAGCACCCAATATAATGGATTTACCGGCTCCGGTTTCGCCGGTTATAATATTGAGGTGGTCTGTGAGCATAAGCTCCAGTTCATCAATAAGTGCATAGTTTTTTACGTACAGTTTTTGCAGCATAGCAGTAATTGCCGGAAAAAGAGTAGCAAAATTATAAAAATTTTAGCAAAATTACTTTTTTTACTCTGTTGTGTGATTGTAAAATGCCGTTTTTTTGTGTTTTTCGGGCAGTTTTTGGGGTATATTGCAGTTTTTACCGGACTTATCCGGCGGCAGCGGGTTCTTTTTGGGTATGCTGTGTGTGGTAGTAAAGCGCCGAGCAGTTTTCGGGGGTAAAAACCTGCCGGGCAATGTTTTGTATGGTTTCGGGTGTAATGAGGTCGTACTTTTCAATTTCGGTATTTACCCAATCGGCGTTGCCCAATACTTCGTAGTAAGCCAATGAAAAGGCTTTCATCCAGAGGCTGGTTTCAGAAAAAACAATGGCAGACTCAACGCGGTTTACCGATTTTTTTAATTCGGTGTTACTGATAGGCTGGTTTTTAAGTTTTTCCAGTTCCTGCCAAATGGCGGCTTCGGCCTGTTGCATGTCTGCGCCTTCGTTCAGTTTACCTTCTATTACCAGTGTTCCTTCGTCAAATTCGCCGTACATGTGGGTATTAATGGCGGTAAACAGTTGTTGTTCTTTTACCAGCGCCTGATACAGCCTTGCCGATGAGCCGGCAGAAAGCAGGTCGTTCAGCACATCGGTGGCAAAGTAATCGGGGTGGGTGCGGTTGCACACGTGGAAACTCAGGTAAATGGCATCAAGCGGCACATCGGCATACACGGTTTCGGAGCGTTTTTCGGTTTGGCGGGGTTCTTTGGGCAAGTTGCGGCGGTTTACCGGGCCGGCAGGAATGTTGCCAAACCATTTTTCTGCCAGCGGTATTACTTCCTGCTCTTTTATGCCGCCGGCAATGCTTAAAATGGCGTTGTTGGGGCGGTAATAGCGGTAAAAAAAGGCTTCCACGTCTTGCAGGGTAGCTTGTTCAATATGCACCGGTTCAAGGCCTATAACCGGCCACCGGTAGGGGTGTTGTTTGTAGCTGAGGGCGCGCAGGCGGTGCCAAACATCGCCATAGGGTTGGTTAAGGCTGGTTTCTTTAAATTCTTCTACCACCACGTTTTTTTGCACGCTCAGCACATCGGGGCTAAAGTTAAGTTGCATCATGCGGTCGCTCTCCAGCCAAAAGGCAGTTTCTATGTTTATGGCGGGCAAAATGCAGTAAAAATTAGTTATATCGGGGCTGGTAAAAGCGTTGCTTTCGCCGCCGGCATTGTGTACCACTTCATCGTACCGGGCAATATTGGCCGAGCCGCCAAACATAAGATGTTCAAACAGGTGGGCAAAACCGGTTTTGCCGGGTTGCTCATCGCGCGAGCCAACATCATACAATATGTTTACCACTGCCAGGGGGGTGGTTTGGTCTTCGTGCAGCAGTATGCGCAACCCGTTTGAAAGGGTAAATTTTTTGTAATTAATCATGGTTAGTTCCTGAAATTGCCGCTGTAAGCAAATTGGTTGGCAAAGATACGCAAATAAGTGATAAAATAAGGTAAAATTATTCCGTGTACCCGTTTAGTGTTTTGGAACGGGGCGGCAGCGGTGCAACCCGGCGGCGGCTGTATTTTTGGGCGCCTCTCCTGCCCTGTTTTACCCAAACCCCCAACGCGGGTGTATGTTTTAACAAATTAAAACGCGCAAATTTAAACCTTTTGACCCTTTACTGTTTTACTTTGGTACACTAATCTAAATTATTGTTTAAACACAGAATAACACGATGAACACATTAAAAGAAGCTGCTGCCGTTTACCCCATTCATGAACTCATTCGCAACCGGTGGAGCGCCCGGTCTTTTACCGGCCAACCTGTTGCTCAAGAACTGCTGATGCAATTGTTTGAAGCCGCCTCGTGGAGTTTCAGCGCCAACAATTCGCAGCCGTGGCAGTACATTTACGCCCACCGCGCCGATGCGCCGGCGTTTGAAAAACTGTTTAACTGCCTTGCCGCCGGCAACCAACCCTGGGCTAAAAAGGCATCGGTACTCATACTGGCACTGGCAAAGGTAAAAACAGAAGATGGAAAACCCCTTAAATGGGCTTACCATGATTTAGGCGCGGCCAACATGTGCCTTATGCTGGAAGCAACCGCCAACGGACTGCACGGGCACCCTATGGCCGGTTTTGATGCCAACAAAGCCGCCGCCGATTTTAATATTCCTGACGGTTATGAACCCCATGTAATGATTGCGCTTGGCTACCTCAATTTGCCCGAAATGCTTGACGAACCATTTAAAACCCGCGAAACTACCCCCCGTACCCGCAAACCGTTAAGCGAGTTTGTATTTCAAAACAAATATTAATTTTATGCTACACCAACTGTTTCAAGCCCATACGCGCGGTATAAAAAATATTGGCTGGCTGCAAAGCAATTTTACCTTTAGTTTCAGCAGTTATCAAAATCCGTTGCGCAACGGGTTTGGGTTGCTTCGGGTGTTTAATGATGATGTAGTGCAACCCGGCGGCGGTTTTGGACTGCATCCGCATGTAAATATGGAAATTATTTCGGTAATGCTGAAGGGGCGCATGAACCACAAAGACTCCCTTGGCTATGCCGAAGTGGTGGAAAAAGACTGGGTACAAATTATGAGCGCCGGCAGCGGGTTGCGGCACGAAGAACACAATATTGGAACAGACGAAGTTGGTTTTTTGCAGATTTGGATTGAACCCAAACTGCAAAACATAATGCCCCGCTATCAGCGCCGTTACTTTCCCGAAGCAAACCGGAAAAACAAACTGGTAACCATTGTTTCAAATGCCGAGGGTACAGACCATTGTTGGATTAACCAGAATGCCCACCTTAGCCTTGGCTACTTTGAGCAGGGCGGGCAGGTAACCTACCGCCTTAACCCGGTAAATAAATGTGTGTTTGTTTTTTGCATTAGCGGACAAACCGAAATAGCAGGAGCGTTGCTGAACGACCGTGATGCCATAGGCATTTGGCAAACCGATACCCTGGTAATAAACTGCCCGACAGAAGCCCGGTTTTTACTCATAGAGGTGCCTGTTAACCACTAATCAGATGTTTGCCCCTGTGTGGCCAACAACATGGCAAAAGCCTGTGCCGCCTGTCCCGCATCGGTCATTTGCAGGGCTAAGGTATGCAGGGCGGTTTCAAGCTCGCCGGGGTTTTGCTCATGCCGGGCATAAACTTCTGCTACCTGCGGCAGGGCAACTGCATGGGCAATAGCATCGGCATCGGGTAATCGGGTAAGGGCGGCAAACTGCGCCAGGTGGTTTCCGGTAAGCACTTTGCTATGCCTGATATAAGGCGGCAGTTGGTCGAACCCTATGCCAATTTTGTCGAAAGGCTGGTAAATATGGTAAATGGCATTGCCCGATGCACGGCAATAAAAAGCCCTGCCCATGCGCGCCATAAGGTCTATTTTATGCGGGTCAATGCGTTTTTGCTCATCTAATATGGCTTCGTCAATATGCATCAGCAGCACTTCGCAAATAATAAGGTTGCCGGCACCCGGTTTTTCGCCCAGCGAAATTATATCGGTAACCTTGCACTCCATTTGTACCGGCGATTCTTTTACCCTGAAAGGGCGCACTTTTTCCGATGGCAGGGGGGTAAATCCGCCTTTGTCAAACTCGCTTACCTCGTGCGGGTAATCTATGCTGCACAGCGCCATTTGCCGTACTATGGGGTAACTTACCACATTTATAACCACCTCACGCGTGGCTATTACATTGGCAAGCGTGTCTTTGGTGGTGTTGTTGCCCACCCGCCTGTTTGACGAAAACACTGCTACCGGCGGGTTAGAACTAAACACGTTAAAAAAACTATACGGCGCCAGGTTGGTGTTGCCCTCCAAATCTATGGTGCTGGCAAAACAAATGGGGCGGGGTGCAACTGCACCAAGCAGGTATTGGTGCAAATCGGCGGTGGGTATGGAACCGGGGGTAATAGTAAGCATGGTTTTGCAAAGAAAAATTTAAACAGAGAAAATGTAATTAAAAGCACAAGATACGCATAAAATTCAGAAGCGGGGGCACACAGAACATTGACCTGTAACCTTGCGCCGGTAAGTTGTGCTAACCCAAAGCCTTGCGAAATGCAAAAATAACTACCTTTGTACCTCAAAAAAAACGGTACGTGAATTACCAAACCTATTTCCGCTATGCCGCACAACTTGCAGAAGGCACTACCTCCTGCACTGCGGCCGTACAACACTACCTTGCCCAAATTGACAAAAACCGGCACCTGAACGCATTTCTGGAAGTATTTGACCAAGAGGCGCTGCAACAGGCTGCCGCTTTAGACGCTGCGCGGGCAGCCGGTAAACCTGCAGGCAGGTTGCATGGCATGGTTATTGGCTTAAAAGATGTAATTTGCTACCGAGGACACCGCGTAACGGCAGGCTCCAAAATACTCGAGGGTTTTGTTTCACTTTATTCGGCAACGGTGGTAGAGCGGTTGTTGCAGGAAGAAGCCATACTTATTGGTCGCCTCAACTGCGATGAATTTGCCATGGGTTCTACCAGCGAAAACTCCGCCTATGGCCCTGTGCTCAATGCGGCCGACATTACCAAGGTTCCCGGCGGCTCGTCGGGCGGCTCGGCGGTGGCGGTGCAGGCGGGTTTGTGTATGGCTGCTTTGGGCAGTGATACGGGCGGATCTGTAAGGCAACCCGCCTCGTTTTGCAACGTAGTAGGGGTAAAACCTACCTACGGGCGTATATCCCGGCATGGTTTGATAGCTTATGCCTCTTCTTTTGACCAAATTGGGCCGCTAACCACCAACCTGTCTGATGCGGCGCTGCTGCTTGAAGTACTATCGGGCAAAGATGATTTTGACGGCACGGCTTCCGGCAGGGTTGTTCCGGCATTCAGCCAAACCCCGCCCTTTGCCGGCAGCGCCCGAATTGCTTATTTTGAAGAAACGCTGCAACACCCCGGACTGGATGCCGAAATTCGGCAACAAACCGAAGCACTGCTGCACAGGTTGTCGCAAAACGGGCATGTTGTTACGCCGCTCAGGTTTCCGTACTTAGATTATGTAGTGCCGGCCTATTACATTCTTACCACCGCCGAAGCCTCCTCTAACCTGGCCCGCTATGATGGCATACGTTATGGATACCGCAGCCCGCAGGCACATAACCTGGAAGAGGTGTACACCCAAAGCCGCACCCGGGCTTTTGGCAAAGAGGTAAAACGCCGCATTATGTTGGGCACATTTGTGCTTAGTTCGGGTTATTACGATGCCTATTATGCTAAAGCTCAAAAAGTGCGTCGCCTGCTGCAAAATACGGTAAACAGCGTTTTTGCCGAACACGATTTTATTATCATGCCCACCACACCCACCACCGCCTTTAACCTGGGCGACAAAGCCCGCCAAAACCCGGTAGCCATGTATCTGAGCGATATTTACACCGTTTTGTCCAACCTTACCGGAGTGCCGGCAGTATCATTGCCTTTGTTTACCCACAGCAACGGCCTGCCCTTCGGGTTGCAGGTTATGGGCGCCGCCTTTGACGAAGAACGCCTGCTGGCTTTTTCGCAACAACTTATGCGGCAAAAGGGGCAATAAGTTGGGCAATGTGGTTGGTGTAACGCAAAAAAACAACATAAGAAGTATTGTAGAAAAAAAATAGATTATCTTGGCACAGTAAAATTAACCCCTGTTTATGTATGCCATATTAAACCGCCTGCAGCAACTGCCTGTTATTGGCAACCCCAATTTATGGGCAGCCGGCAACCTGCTCATTTTACTGTATGGCGTATTGCTGAAAGGCTGGAACCTGCAACCCATAGTGTTTATTTTTTGGATAGAGGTAATAATTAACATTGCCATTGCCCTTGTAAGGGTTATTTTTGCCCATGACAAACAGCCGTTTTTGGCAACACTGCCATCAAAAGTTGGGGCATTGCTGTTTGGCGGGGTAATGGGCATTGCCTTTATTATGCTTACCGTTACCTTTTCTATAGGCGTTTTTGAAGGTGGTTTTAAATCGGAAGGGTTTGAACAGGTTCCGTGGCAAGTGCGGCTGCTGGTTTTAAATTACCTGCTGGCACTGTTGCTGCATTATTTTTTAAATAAGCGCTACCTCATTGCCAACCCTGCCGAAGAATTAATGGGCACCTTTATGTACCTGCTTATTTTGCTGGCATTGCTCATGGTGCTTACCCAATTTTTAATACCCAAAGTAACCGGCAGCAGCAACAATATTGCCCTGCTTACCGGCATGGCAGTGGTAGTGGTAAAATTTATGGTTGACCGCCTGAAACTTACCCTGCAACAAAAAACCCAAAATTTACCCGGTTAATTACAGCAGTACTCCATAAAACATTAGCCGCCGCTACATAGTCGAAACATGCATTTAAAACAACCGGCACAAACCCACAGTGCAGGTTTGTGCCGGTTGTTGGTGTTGCAAAACAATTAAGCGCTAATGCACCACACTAAGTTTAAGTTGCTGCTGCTCACCGGCATCGGTTTGCAGCACAATAAGATACGTACCTGCCGGCAGGTGTGCCACCGAAACAGGCAGCGTATAGAGTTCGCCGCTTTGCGCCGGACCGTTAAACAGTTGTGCCACCTGCTGCCCGCTAAGGCTGTAGAGGTTTATGGCAGCATTACCGGTTTTCATGGGGCTAAACTCCAGGGTGGTTTCAGCACCTGCGGGGTTGGGGTAGGCGGTCATCAGGTCAGAGTCGGCAATTTTACCGCGCCCGCGGGTTTGTTTCGGAACCCAGAACCACCCTACCGTGGTTTGCGGTGTGGGGCTGCTGCAATCGGTAATGGTAACTACATACCAGCCGTAGGGCAAACCGCTGACATTGGCAGTTGTGGCGGTTGCGGCACAACACCAGCTACCCGGCCCTTCCCATTGGAAAGTGTAGCCCGGGCAGGAGGTGCCACCGGTAACCACTAAGTTAATGCTGCCCGAAGCACTGCCGTTGTCGCTACCAATAGTATAGCTGTCTATATCAAGTATTTGGTTGGGTGTATCGTTCGAAACGGTAAACAAATCGCCGCCGCCACAATTATGGGCATCATCAATGATCATGCTCCAGATTACGCCATCGGCATAAACAATGTTAATGGTTGCGCCCTGGGTATCGGGGGTTCCGTTGCCATCGGTATCTACCAGGCCGTAATTAATGTTGTAAACGGCGTACCCGCCCGATGCACTCCAATTGAAGGAGTAAGGCGATGAGCCGCCTGCTACCACTATGGTATGTATATTAAGGTAAGAAGGCAGTGTTCCAATATCGCCTTCATCGTCATTTACCTCGCCACCCGCTATTATTTGCAACTCAGCCGGTTGGGTAATGGTAACGCTCTTTACACATTGGCAGCCATTGGAGTCGGTAACCGTTACGCTGTAACCGCCTGCCGCCAATCCGGTAATGGTTGCCGTAGTAGCGCCGGTACTCCACAGGAAGGTATAGGGTGCAATGCCTCCGGTTGCCGATACGGTGGCAGTACCATCTGCTGCGCCAAAACAAGAAACATTGGTTTTGGTAACATTGCAGTTAATGGCAGAGGGCTGGGGAATATTAATGCTGGTTGTTCTTACACAGCCGTTGGCATCGGTAACAGATACTACGTGTATGCCTGCAGTAAGCGAACTGGCCGTGGCGGTGGTTTCGCCGTTATCCCACAGGAAGGTAAAGATTGGCGTACCTCCCGATACAATAGCCGTAGCGCTTCCGTTGGCAGCGCCGGAGCAACTGGCGCCCGAGTTTAGCACAGCGCTGACCGTATATGGCGGCGGCGGGGTAATAAGCAACTGCCCGTTGCCCTGTGCGCCCAAATAGCCGCCAATGCGTATGTAATACAAGGTATTGCATTTTGCGTTAAAGGTAACCTGAGATTGCAGCCCGCAAAAATCGTCGTTGCAGGCTATTGCCGATGCAACAGCCGGACAGGCAGGGCCTTCGTAAACAGCCATTTTGGTATCGTAACCGCTGCCGCATAAGCTGGCCGTAACATCGCCGGAATGCACATTGAAATAGGTGTACCAAATGTCGGATTGTACGTTGGTATCGCCAAATGCCGAGCAGAGGCCGGGTTCATTAGGCCCGTCGGTAGTGGCGCAAACGTTGGTAAAGGGTATTACCACATTGGGGGCTGCTGCTATGGCATTGGCGCAATTATCATTGGTGGGCGGTGCGGTAACGGAAAGGGCAAAATCTCCGGTAGAACCTGCAAAACCATGTACCCGAATAAGGTAAACCGTGCCGGCAGTTGTTGTCCAACTTACTTCAGATTGCAAACCACAGAAATCGTCATTGCAGGCAATTGCTGTTAAAGCGCCACAGGCGCCGCTGTAAATATCTAATTTGGTATCGTATCCTGCAAGGCTGCAAAGGCTGGCGGTGGCAGTAAAGCCGTTTCCGGTAAATGCGTACCACACATCGGGCGCAACTGAGCCGCCGGTGCAACTGGCCGCCGGGCCGTCTAAGGTGGCGCAGGTAGTGCTGCCGCTTAACACATCGCCACAGGCAATGGGTATGGCATTGGCGCAGGCATCATTAACCGGCGGCGGCGCCGTAACAGACAGGGTATAGTTGCCGGTTAAACCCGCAAAGCCATGTACCCTAATAAGGTATGTAGTACCGGCAGTACTTGCCCAGGTTACCTCCGAAGGTCCGGCAAAAAAGCAAAAATCGTCATCGCAAACCACGCTGGTAAGCGCACCGCAAGCGCCGGTATAAACATCTATTTTACTGTCGTAGGTGGTTCCTGCGCATAAAGAGGCCGTAATATTTACGCCGGTGCCAATAACGGTGTACCAAACATCGGCAGCTACCGAACCGCCCAAGCAATCGGTTGCCGGGCCGTCTAAGGTGGCGCAGGTGGTGCTGCCGCTTGCTACATCGCCGCAGGCAATGGGTATGGCATTGGCACAATCATCATTGGCGGGCGGTGCGGTAATGGAAAGGGTAAAGTTGCCGGTTAAACCTCCAAAGCCGTGTACCCGGATAAAGTACGTTGTGCCGGCGGTACTTGCCCAGGTTGCTTCCGATGGTCCTGCAAATGCGCAGAAATCGTCATCGCACACTACGCTGGTAAGTGCGCCGCAGGTGCCGGTATAAACATCCAATTTGCTGTCGTAGGTAGTGCCGGTACACAAGGAAGCGGTAATGTTTGCTCCTGTACCGGTAACAGTGTACCATACATCGGGCGCAACTGAGCCTCCGTTGCAACTGACCGCCGGTCCGTCAAGGGTAGCCATGAGCGTGCTTCCTGTTACCACATCATTGCAGTTAAGCGGTGTGGCATTGGCGCAATCATCATTTTCGAGGCAGGTTGCAATTGACAATGACCAACTGTTGAGGGTTCCGGTATCGGCTCCGGCATCATCGGCAATGGTAAGTGTC
>MTCR01000050.1 GCA_002212725.1 Sphingobacteriales bacterium TSM_CSM
AAATAATTTCCATTATAATGCATAATCTCCTTATTACCAAAGCACAGCAAGTCTATTGTATGTTGATAAAAACCTGAGATATCACGGATTGATACAAGCATACAGCCGAACAAACAGAATTTTAAACGAGCAAAAAAGTCAAGGTAATATTGTTGCGTTCCGCAACCTGAAAAACCGCACAGACGAAGCCATTACTTTATTTAGCAACAAAGAAGCTATTGAAGTAATCATCATGAAACCTTATGAAGACTACACAGCAAAGTTTGATGAAGCGTTTGAGCATTTAATTGCACTAACTCCAACTACAGACAGCGTTGATGATTTAGAAACCGAAGATGATGAACTTGAATTCATTAAGGCTTTCAGAGATTTGATGAGAATAAAAAACATTCTCACAGCATTTTCAGACTTCAAATGGGAAGATTTGAAAATGACCGAACAGCAATTTGAAGATTTTAAAAGCAAATACCTTGACCTTTACGACAAGGTAAAAAGCAACCACCAAAAAGAGACAGTTTCCATTTTGGAAGATGTGGACTTTGAATTGGAGTTAATCCACCGGGACGAAATCAATGTAGCGTATATCATTCAACTGTTAATCAAACTCAAAGCAGTACAGACAAACGTCCGTTCAACTCAAGCCGAGCAGGAAATATTCAAATTGTTAAGTACCGAAACGACTTTGCGCAGCAAACGTGAATTGATTGAGAAATTCATTAAAGAGAATTTGCCGGTAATTGTGGACACAGACGAAATAGCGCCGGCGTTTGACAAATATTGGGATGTAGAACAACAAAAGGCATTTTCAAAACTTGTTGCAGAAGAAAATCTATCAGCCGACAGGACAGAAAAATTAATTGAGGACTACTTATTTGCTGAAAGACCGCCATTGAGAGACGAAGTATTAGAACTCATTGAAGGAGAAAAACCAAGCTTACTGCAACGCAAAAAATTAAGCGACAGAATTTTAAAACGAATAATGGACTTTGTAGAAACATTTATAAACGGAATGACAGGATAGCACAAGCTTTTGGCGGCATATTTACAAAAGAGCCTTTAAACCAACACATACATTCCAAAATATTACATAACCAAGTTGCAAACCTGCTATAAGCATTGCCAACCACAAAAAAAGCCACCCCGAAGTACTCAGGGCGGCTTTTTTGTTTTGCAGGGGGTTTACTGCAAGCGGGGCATGGGTTTAAGCTGGTTCGGTATCTTCTTCGGGGCGGGGTGGCAGGTCAAAGAAAGAGTTCAGGTCTTCATAAATACTGGTAGAGCCGGGCACATTTTGTTGGGCGGCCATTTTTACGCTGTTATAAAAAGGCAGGCAAAACTGCAAAATTTCAGAGCCAAGCGCCATTTGGGTATCGGCAACACTTTCGGCCAGGCTGTTTATTATGCCAATAAAGCTTTGCAGTTGTTTGTAGTAGGTAAGGTCAAGTTCGGCTTCGGTAAGGCTAATAAAAGGCGGGGTTAGGTGCGGGTTGTTTTTGGCGTGGGTAAGGCTGCGTTCTGCCAGGCTGTAGCGGTTGTTTTTCATTTTATACAACCGGCTTCTTTCTTCGGGGGTAAGGTTTACCACTTTGTTTTTTAAAACATTGCTAATGTCTGTTAAGGCGGTGTTAATGGTCAGCAATTCGGGGTCGGTAAGTTTTACCGAAAGATTTTGGTAAGGCATGGTATAGTTTTTTTAATGGTTAAAAAATAATGCGCTTTTAACAATAAACGCAAATAAAACAAAAAAGATATGGCAAAGGTTAATTTTTTCAAAAAAAAATAATTCAGAAAAATATTTAGCGCTTTTGCGGCTGCCGGCGTAAATACAGAATTAACTAATTTTTTACCAATACGGTTATTACGCTCCCTGCATTTAAATATTACTCCGCTTTTATAGCACAAGGGTAACTGCTTTAAAATAGGCTGTACTACACAAACAACCCGGCAATAATGGCATCGGCAATAAATTGGGCATCGGGGTGCAGGTACAAAACATTACTATCAAGGGTTAATTGATTTTGAGCAATATATTGCCGGCTTTGTTTAAGCAGGTATTGGTAATAAGTTGTGCCAAATTGCTGCTGTACGGCCGGTAAACTGCAACCCCACATGGTTCTGAGCGAGGTCATTACATACTCATTATACCGGTTTTCTGTGGTCAGAATTTCGGTTTGCGCGGGCAGGTTGTTTTGGCTTATGGCTTTAATATAGGCGGCATTGTTGGCAACGTTCCACCGGCGTTCTGTTTGGTTGTAGGAGTGTGCAGAGGGGCCAATGCCCAGGTAGGGTTGCTGTTGCCAGTAGCTGCTATTGTGTTGCGAAACAAAACCGGGCAGGCAGAAATTGGAAATTTCATAATGCCAATAGCCGTTTTGTTTCAGGGTTTGCCGCAGCAGGTTAAAATGCAGTTCGGCGGCTTCGTCATCTATATTGCTTTTTATACCTTTGCTAATATAGGCTTGCAGCGCCGTTTTAGGTTCAACGGTAAGGCAGTAGGCCGAAATATGGGCAATATTAAGGTTAACCGCCGTTTGCAGGTTCTGCAGCCATTGTTGTGGGGTTAGGGTAGGGGTGGCATAAATAAGGTCAATGCTAAGGTTGGTAAAACCGGCGTTTTGGGCATGGTTAATACACTGTAGCGCCTGTTGTACATTGTGGGCGCGGTTCATATATTGCAGGTCGGCATCAAAAAAAGATTGAATGCCAATGCTCAGCCGGTTTACCCCGGCTTGTTTCAGTTCCTGCAGTTTTTGTAGCGTAAGGTCATCGGGGTTGGCTTCCAGCGTAATTTCGGCATTGGGTAAAATGGTGAAAAAGTTTTTTATTTGGCTCAAAAGCCTTTCAATTTCATTACCCGAAAGCAGCGAGGGGGTTCCGCCGCCAAAATAAACGGTAGCAATTTCATTTTGCGGCAGGTAGTGTTGTTGCAGGGCAATTTCGTGCTGCAGGGCAGTCAGCATTTCATTTTTAAGCCGCAGCGAGGTAGAAAAATGAAAATTGCAGTAATGGCAGGCCTGCTTGCAAAAAGGTATATGTAGATAAATGCCGGCCATAAGTAGCGTATTGCGTGTATTTTTGCACCAAAAGCACAAAAATAAGCAAAAAAGCAAATGCTTGCTGCATTTTCTGTAACTGTTTAGGTACTATCTGTAAATCCCGGCATTTTCTCTTGTTCCCTGCTCATGTAAAGCATTGACCAAACAGCAAAAAAACGTTGTGGTACTTTGTGCAAAACGTTGCGCTCTTTGCGGTAAAATGAAAGGAAATTAGTTAAGAATACCACCCAAAAAGGTTCAACCTGAATAAATACCATTTTCTTACAGATTGAAACGCGCAACCGGTTTTAAGAAATGCCTTTTGCCTGTCGGGCAAATTTGCCTTAGTTAATGCGGCGCCATTTTTGGGGGCGGCTGGTGCCGCCTTGCGCACCCGAACTGTCTAACACTTGCATAATATCGTTCGATAAAAATTCAAAGTAAATGTCAACATATTCGGTTTTGGCAACCTGATTGTTGTTGTCAATGGCTTTTACCAAATCTTTGCCCGAATAACGCTTCTTTTCATTGGTATCGGGCGCTATTTCCTTCCATTTTACATCGCCCTCTTCAAAGCCAAGCTCGGCAAGATTGCCCGATGCATGGGTAATTTTTCCTTCAAAAGCATCGCCCACTTTTTCCACTTTTACCACCGTTCCCGACGATTCATCGTCAAAACGCTCCCATGAACCCGCTATCTTATCGGTTCCTTTGTTGCAGGCGGTAAAAGACAAAAATAGCATTGCAATAATCAATATGTAACTGCTGTTTCTCATAAAATTTGCTTTCTTTTTTAGCGGCAATAAATGTGCCTGTTCAATTATTTGTGCAAGTTTAGAGGGTTTGCGGCAAATTTTTTACATTAGCATGATAATTGTATGAAACTTGCCTGTTTTAACTCATTCGGGAAGCAAAGTAACAAATAAATTTTCACAAACTGTACCCTCTCAACAGAGGCTTTTTTTACATTTACTGCCGCAAAACTGTGCAACATGAAAAAAACACTTGTTACCCAAGCCACGCTCTTTATCTGTACACTGCTTCTTTGTTGGGCTACCTGCAAGGCAAAGGAAGCCGAAATTCCGCCCCGTTTAAAAGCACAAAAGGTGTATGTGGGCGCTTACGTCATGAACTTATATGAAATTAACCCCGATGCACATTCTTTTTATGCCGATTTTTACCTTTGGTTCCGGTGGAAGGGCGATATTGACCCCACCGGCATTGAAATTGTTAACCGTATTGAAGATTGGGGCGCCAATGATGAGCCTTTTGCCGATACCGTTACCGTGCTTAAAGACGGCTTCAAATACAACGGGCTGCGTATGGAAGGCCGGTTTTTTCACCCGTTTGAAATGGAAAGATTTCCGATAGACCGGCATGTGCTGGATATACAAATTGAAAATGCCGATTACCCCGTTGACTCTATTGTGTATTTGCCCGATACCGCCAGCCTCATGCGCATGAAACCCGATTTGCGCCTGCCCGGCTGGAACATTGAAGGATGCCGGCTTATTTCAAAAACCCACATGTATGCCACCGATTTCGGCAATACCGACCTTGGGCAGGAACCATACAGCAACATTGTGCTGGAAATTCCTATTGCACGCCCGGTTACCTATTTTTTGCTTAAACTGATGCTGCCATTAATTATTGTGCTGCTTTCAAGCATTGGCGCATTGGTAATTTTTCCTTCCCGAAGCTATGTGGATGCCCGCATATCGCTGCCTATAGGAGGCTTGCTTACGGCGGTATTTCTGCAACAGTCTTACTCCGATGCCTTGCCCGATGTAGGTTATATGGTGTTGATGGACAAAGTGTATTTGCTGGCCTATGCGGTTATTGGGGCGGTGGTAATGGAAATAATTTTATCGGCCAATTACCTTAAACGCAACAAAAATACCGATTTACACGCCTTGCGCCGCATTGAGTGGTATATGGCCTTGTTTTTAATATTGGGCTTTTTGGCAGGCAACCTGTTGCTGGTTTTTTTGTAGCCCAATGGGTTAATTGCGCAGGGGCATTGCCTTTTGCCGGTTTAAAGTTTTTTGCACTACTTTCATGTTAAAATAAGCTGTTTAATAAGTATTGCCAACTAATTATGCCCGTTTTACCATACTCTTTCAATTGAATGCGTATATTTGATGCCACAAAGCCAAGCCAATGTAAATATTATGAAGAAATTCAGCCTGTTTGCAATTATCTTGTTGTTGCTTATAACCCATATTGCCCGGGCGCAAAACCGCTGTGTGGCAGTAGTATATGATAACTCCCAAAGCATGACCGATGCCGGCCAATGCGAAGGCATAAACTATGCCATGCAGGTATTGGTAGGGTTACTGCATAAAAATGACGAGCTGTATGTGTTTAAAATGCAGCCACCCAACGGCACACCCATAAACCTTTTTTCAAAGCAAGATGCTATAAAACAGGTATCGCAAACCTACAACTGCCTGGCTACCAGCACCCCTTTCGCAGGCGTGGTCAGCGCATCGGGAAAATTGAAAACCAGTTCGCGCAAAGAAAAATGGCTCATTATTTTATCAGACGGCGAAATAACCGAAACCAACTTTCACCAAACATACCCCGATGAATTGCGGCAGTTGGTAAACCAAACCGGCGCCCGCATTATTTTCCTCAATGTAAACAACAAACTAAGCGTATTAGACGATTACCTGAACAATACCGGCACCACTGCCCAAACCCTGCGCACCCAGGGCAATTTTACCCAAATTGTAAATACCATGGAGCAAATTGCCTCCAATATTATGTCTTTTTCAAAAGGCATTACCGTGCAAAACCAGGGCAGCAAGGTAACCATCAACTCGCCCGTACCGCTAAGGCGCATTGTGGTATTGCAGCAAACTTCGCAAACATCGGGCAGTTTACCCGCCATAACCGCCGCCAAGGCCGAAACCCGCACACTTACCACCAATCAATCTTATAAGGCAGCTAAATCAAAGAGCGGCTACAGCATGTCGGGCAATATTACCCACCTCGAATCATCTTTGGGGCTTATTCCGAAAGGAAAAGTAGAAATTGATTTCAGCGGAACGGTGGACATGACCCGCACCAAATTTTTGCCCGAAGCCGCCGCCAAACTCCTTCCCGAACTGAAGGGCAATTTTAAAACGGTGCAGGGGTCGTTATACAAAATTTGCGATACCGAAACCACCATAACCGTTACTGCCAAACTGCTCGACGACAACAACCAACCCCTGGATGCCGATGTGCTGAAAAGCAGCCGCGTGGTTTGCATCAACGAAACCAGCAAACAAAAATACACGCTTATCTATAACGAACAAAGCGGGCTGTTTTCGGTACAGGTGCCGCTTGCCGCCAACCAAACGGTACTGTCTGTTTCGGCAGAATACACCGGATATTTTAACCTGCTCAGCAATATTTACACCCTCCAAAAAGAAAATTGCCCCGTTTCCTCGGCCGGGTTTGATGCTGCAGGCGGAAAAGCAAACCTGCGGGCTTTGGTAACCAATTTAAACAATGCACCAACGGTTACGGTAATGCCCAAAATATATGCACCCGGCAGCAATACCCCCCGAACACCCACCCCGCAGGAAATGGACATGCTGGAAGTGGTGCAACTGAACAACTCAAACCTTAAACTAAGCATACACCGCCAAAACGGCACCATAACCATAAAACCCACCACCCGCATTTGTGCATGTTTTACCCCTACCGGTACCGACAATGTGCAGTTTGAATTGCGCTCAAAAACACCCAATATTAAAGTTGGCGCCAATAACCGGCTTAATGTGGAAGTAACCATTGATGATGATACTTTTTGGGCAAAATGCGGACCCGTAATTATAGCCCTGCTGGTTTTGGCAGTACTGTTGTGGTACATTTTCGGTATTATTAAAAAACCCCGTTTTTGCCGCGGAAGCGAGGTAATTTACACCCGCGAAACCAACCTGATGAAAAACAAACCCCGGAGCTACCCGCTGCCCAACCCGTTTTTTAAACGCTACCTTATACCCTACAAACCCGAAAAGCAAATTGTGGGCGGCATTACATTTAAGGCAGGTTCAAGGTGCAGCCATGTTTTGATAGCCGCCGAGTCGCAAAACGAAAACATGTTTATTATGGGTATGCCCTTAGACAAACCGGGTAAAAAAGATGAACGCCTGAGCAACGGCGAGCGCATGGAAGTAGCCAGAACCAGCGTTAAAGAAACCTACGAATACCACAAACTGGAAAGTTCCAATCCGCTGGGGTAACCCAATTATGTATGGTTGCTTTGTTAGTAGCAATAGCCGCATACAAGTTGCTGTTTTTTTTATTGGCCTAAAAAAGATAGTAAAGCCTGCTTCATTGTAACAATAGCAAAATTTTTTTTTACTTTCTGTTAGCAAATATAGTTACGGTTTTGTACTTTTACCCCTCACAAAAGCAATTACCCAAAAACACTTTTTGGCATAAATTGCCGGCGTTTAAGTAAAACATTTTTATCACCCCCAAACCCCCAATCATATAGACACAACCGTAATATGCAGAATTATGACAAAACCCGGCTACTCTTGCATCTGTAACTAACTGATAATGAGCATGTTCGCAAAACACAGGGTTAACCCGCATTCCAATTTTAGTGAGGACTGCGACTTTGACCAGCGGGCGGCGTCCTGCCCGATGTACTCGTTAACCCGCATTCCAATTTTAGTGAGGACTGCGACATGTGCGCACTCACCAAATTCCATTATAGTGAGGATTTGAATTTGGGAAAAAAACAATCTTAGCCGGTTACAAAAAACAAAATGCCATACTGCATGTATCCGGTATGGCAAGGGGTAAATGTATTATACAAGGGTAGTAGGCAGTTTTCTGCCTGCAATAAAACCGGCAGCATTTTTATACAGCTATCAGGGGGGCAATTACACAACTTCTTCCACCCTGCAAATAGTTTGCAGGGTTTTGGCATGTTTGCCGGGCAGCATGAACAGGCATGCCGCGCCAAGTGTGCCTGTTGCGCCGCCCCCCACCACAACTATAGAGGCAGGCAAATACATTTGCAACTGCCATAAAAACAGCAGTAGCAAAGCACAGGCAACAAGGGTAATTTGGGGCACATTGGTAAACCCCGCCACAATACCCCAGGCATGTTTGGCAAGTTTGCGCCAGTTATAGGCGCTGTTTCGTGCAGTGGTTTCGGGCTGATGGTTTATGGGGCAGCCGCCGGTTGGGGCATTGAGGCGGGCAAGCAATCCGTCAACAAAAGGGTAGGGCACTTGTAGGTTAGCTGCCTGTTTTGCCATGTTGGTTTCTATGAGCCGAAACGAGGTAAAACCCGGGCAAAGGTTAGGAACTGCCGCCGTAATAAAACGGTTAAAACAGCCCGATGCCAGGTTGCGCAGCCGGTTATGCCCTGGGGTTGCATAAATGCCGTACACCAATTGATAGTTGCCTGCCTGTCGGGTAGCAATGAGTTTTTCAATTTCTTCGGGCGGGTGCTGCAGGTCTTCATCAAGGGTAAGAAGGTAACGGCTTTGGGCAAAGGTAAAGCCACAGAGCGTGGCGGCATGTTGTCCGGCATTTCGGGCAAGTTTTACCAGCGTTACGGTTGTGGGCCATAGCCGTTTTATTTCGAGCAGCGTTTGCCACGAGTTATCGGGTCCGCAATCATCAACAAAAATCAGTTGGCAGTTTAAGCGGCGGGCTTCAAAAAAGGCAAAAAGCCGTTGAACAAGTGGCAGCAGTGTTTGCCTGCCGCGGTAAACCGGCACTACCACCGCATACTCAAAAGCATAATTACCCTGCATGGTACAAGCGGTTAAAAAGCAACTTTTGCGCCCAAAACCGGCACCGACCGGTTTTGATGTCCGCCGCCGGTAATACCCAAAACGGGTTGCACTTCGAAAGCGGCAGCAGCGCCGTGGTTGTACAATTTAACCGATTTTTTTAGCCGTATATTTGCAAGTATGGAAATTGGAATAAAACTCAACATACCGGTTGCGGTTAATATAAAGCCGGTACCAAACACATGTGAGGAGTTTTCGTTGTACAGGTCGTAGTTAAAGGTGCCGCCGGTTTTAGGGGTCAGGAAAAAAGAGGTAATCATAAGTCCTGCACCGCCCAGCCGCATAGCCATAGAGATGTTTTTTAACAGGGCCAGTTTGCGGTATTTTATAAAAACCGGATAAGCCTGCGGTTGGGTAGCCATAACCGATACCATGTTTTTACCGGCAAATCCGATACTTTGGTATTGCAACATGCCGGGGGCAAGGAAAAGTGTTTTCCCGCCGCTGTGTTTTAAATGAAGTGGTTGCTGTGCCAAAGCAGTGCCGCAGGCTGTAAAGAGGAAAAGCGAAATGGCTAAAAGCTTGAGGTATAAATGAGGCATAACTTGTAATGCAAATAATAAAATTACCGGTTTGAGTGCAAAGATGTGGTATTAACACCAAAAAATGAGCATTGTTTGGTAAAGAATATTTTTTCAACAGCTTTGGTTCGACAAGTTCACCAAACACGGGGCAAGCTGATTGAGGAAATAACGAATTACGAATTACGAATTATGAATTATGAGGTAAACCAAACAAGCAACTAACCCAACGGGCAACTAATTCAAATGAACCATCTACACATCAGACCACCCTTGCCTCCAAAGGAGGGGAATTTTTTGCGCTCAAAACACAAAACACGCCATCAGACCACCCCTGCCCCTCCAAAGGAGGGGAATTTTTTGCGCTCAAAACACAAAACACGCCATCAGACCACCCCTGCCCCTCCAAAGGAGGGGAATTTTTTGCGCTCAAAACACAAAACACGCCATCAGACCACCCCTGCCCCTCCAAAGGAGGGGAATTTTTTGCGCTCAAAACACAAAACACGCCATCAGACCACCCCTGCCTCCAAAGGAGGGGAATTTTTTGCGCTCAAAACACAAAACACGCCATCAGACCACCCCTGCCTCCAAAGGAGGGGAATTTTTTGCGCTCAAAACACAAAACACGCCATCAGACCACCCCTGCCCCTCCAAAGGAGGGGAATTTTTTGCGCTCAAAACTCATAACTCATAACTGATTTACCGTTCTTCCTTCGGAATGATGGGGTCTTTTCCCTCGTTATGGAAATCGCGGTTGAGCAGTTGTCCGTTTTTATAGTGATATTCTTTAGAAAGGTTGCCCAAAGAGTCCCAGACCAGCACTTTACCATTGAGCATGTCGTTTTCAAAATCACGCTCTGTCCATTTCACGCCGGTGTCGTACCAAGATTCCCATTTGCCGTTTTTTTTGCCGTTAAGGTAAGGTTGCACGTATTTGAGTTGGCCGTTTTCCCACCATTCGGTAACAGGGCCGTTTTTCAGTCCGTTTTCAATGCGGCCGTTTTTCATTTTGGTTCCGTTTGGGTACCAAATATTCCATTGGCCTTCTTCGATGCCTTTAACAAAAGATTTTTCCACAAAACGGTTTCCGTTGGGGTGCAAGGTAAAAATAATGCCGGTAAACGGTTTGTTTTGGTAATAAGCCAGGTTAATACCCTCTTCGTTTTTTTGGAAGGTAATATCGGCGCTGTTTACCGCAGTTTGTGTGGCGTTGCCGGTTGGTTTACAGTTTTGCAGCAAAACCAGTATTTGCAGCAATAAAAACAAGATGCTTGGTTTCATGAGTGGTAAAAGATTGGGTAAACCTGTTGACTGCTGATTTATCTTTTGAGTTTTTCCATCATTTCGGCGGTCATACCTTCGGCATAAACACCATAGGCGCTTACCAGCACACCTTTCAGCCCTGTGTTGGATGTAACAGCGTACAATACCGAACTGTCATCGGGGTTAGACATGCCTTCAAAGCGGTGTACTTCGGCAATTTCAAACTCGGCAGGTTGCAGGGTAAGGTTTTGGCTTTGGCACACAATGCAGTTTTCCTTGAGGTTAAAATCGAGGGTATAACCTCTTTTTTTAAGGTCTGCCAGCGCATCCACCAAAGAGTCGTAAGTGTGGGGCATGGTAAACGGTTACTTCAATTAAAGCTTTAAGTGCAAAACGGTAAAACAGCGATTTGGTAAAGTACAGGTTAGTATTTTTCTTTGTCTTTTTTGCTATCGGCCGGTTTTTCGGTTTTGGGTTTATCGTCGGGTTTGGGAGTTGGGGCTGGGGGCAGTTTTTTGAGCAGGGTATCTATATCGGCAGGGTTTGAGCCATTTTGGCGCATATTGGCAAAGTAGGCGCTGTCGAAACCTAATTGCAGCAATGTTTCGGGTTTTACTGTATTTTCAACAGAGTCTAAAAGGGTAAACAGCAGGTTTTTGTTTTGCAGTTCTGTGTTGTGTTTTTCTTCCCCTGCATTTAGCAGGCTTAAACTGTTTTGTATTTCGGCATCTTTTTGCGGAAATGTTTGTTGCAGTTTCTCAAGCAGGTTACGGGCATCGGAGAAATTTTTGGCCTTAATAAGGCTGTCGGCAATTGCTGTTTGCTGCTCAAAGTCTTTTTGGGCGTTGTTTTTCTTGTTTGAAAACAGCAACAGCAAGATAAGGGCAATAGCTGCAATGGCAGCAATCGGGAACAAGATTTTGCGCGTCTGACGGTCGAGGAAAGGGGTTTTACCCTCATCCTTGTCTTGTTGCCCAACGGGGGTAAACACTTTGGTAGTGCCCGATTTTGGTTTTGCCCGGGTAACCGACTGCACTTTTACCAGATACATGGAAAAGTTATCTTTAGAATTATCGAGGCAAAACTGCATAATCTGGTCGCGCACGGCATGAACATCGGCATTGGGCTTGCCAAGCAGGGTTAGCAACAGCCGTTGGTCAACCCCTTCCAGAATGCCATCGCTGCAAAGCAGGAAATAATCGTTGTCTTGTATTTTTTCCAGAATGGCCACATCGGCTTTGGTAGGAGCATCGGTACCCGATACTGCGCGCAAAATGATGTTTTTTTGCGGGTGGGTTTGTGCTTCGGCGGCGCTTATTTCGCCCCGTTTTACCAGTTCCTGCACCAAAGAGTGGTCTTCCGACATGAACAGAATTTCGCCGTTGCGGATATGGTACACGCGGCTGTCGCCACACCAGGCCACAACAGCCCGGTTGCGCACATCATCAAAATACAGCAGGGTAAGGGTGGTTGACATGTTGGCCGCATCGGTATTATCCTGTACGTATGCTGTTAGTTGTTGCTCGGTATATTTAAGGGCTTCGTTAATAAATTGTTCATCAACATGGTCGGTACCGTGTTCATTAAAAAAGGCATGAAAAAGGTCGCAAACCATTTTAGAGGCCACTTCGCCCTTGCTGCTGCCGCCAACCCCGTCGCACACCATAAACATGCGGTTTTGTGTGGTTGCAGTGCCGGCATCGGGCAAAATAGAGTCCTGGTTGTTTTTTCGTCTGCCTTTTTCATGCAGATAAGCAGGTGCAAATATTTGTATAGCCATGCGCTTGTTTGTGCAAAAATCGGTAAATAAGTAGGTTTTTTCCCCTTGCTTTTACGGTAAACTCAATTTTGAGGACAATATAACAAGATATTGCGTGCAAAGTAACTTTTGTAAATCAACAAAACGGCATCGGGTTGCAAATACTTTTACCCCATGATAAAATTTACAACAGCCGGACATCGTTTTATACCATAAACGTTAAATTAACGGTTAAAACCTGCAGATATTTGCATTTTGGCAGGAATTTGCTGCAAAAATAGGAATGTTTAAAAAATCGCATCGTATTATTGCAGTCAGATTGCAAGTTTTACCTCATTTTCATTTACCAAGCAAGCATTTTTCATGGCCCGAAAAGAAATTAACATCTTCAACCTCTCCATGCTCGACCTGCTGTCGGGTGCTTTGGGTGCAATTCTCATCATTTTTGTTATTATTCCCAAACTAAGCGGCGACATTAAAATTGCCTTGCAGGAACTGGAGCAAATTAAAGAACTGAAAGTTGATGCCCAGCAAATTCAATCCATGATTCAGGATTTAAAAAAATCGGTGCCGCAGGCAGAACTGGTAAAGTATCAGGTAAAATTTGAACAACTCGAAGCACAATCGGCCAAACTCAACCAAACTGTTACCAACCTGCAGGAGGAAGTTAAAAAACTGCAGGACAAATTGGTAATTTGCGACAATCAGCGCACCGATTTGCAGGAAAAGGTAAGCAAACTTACCAAAGAAGTGGAAGATTTGAAAAACCGGCTGCAAAACCATGATACCATAGTAAAACAACTGGAACAGCAAATTGAAGACCTCCGCAACCAGTTGGCCAAATGCGATGTGGAAAAAACCAAAGTTACCAACGACCTTGCCCAAAAAACCACCGAAGTAGAACAACTTAAAAAGGAAGTGGCAGACCTGAAAGAACAGGTAAAAAATGCCAAGGAAACTATTGAAAAACAGGAAAGCCAGATACAAGACTACCGCGACAAAGTGGGCGTAGAGTTTAACGATAAAAACATTGTTTTTGTAATTGACCGCTCAGGCAGTATGGACGATGACCCCGAACCGCAAAAACTCGACGAGGTGAAAGCCGGTATTAAAATGATGATTGCCAACCTCGACAACTCCTATAAAGTGGACGTAGTGGTGTTTCCTAAAAGCAAGGAAGAAGCCTACTACTATAAATACGGCAAGCTTACACAGGTTAGCACCAATACCAAGTACGATATTTACAACTTTATTAACAGCATAAAAGCCTATGGTTGTACGCCCAGCCGCGATGTGCTGAATTTTGTGTTTACCTCTTCCAATTATGCCGATGCCGGCACTGTAGTATTTGTGTCTGACGGTGCGCCTACCAAAATTGTAAACAACGAGTGTGCCGACGAAGATATAAACGATGTGCTGAATTACGTAAAATCGGTCAATACCCGAAACATGACCGTAAACTGCCTTGGTGTTGGTGCAGATTTCCGAAACCAAGCTTCTGCCGACCCTAAAGTGCGGTTTATGAAAGAACTTTCAAAGCAAAGCAGCGGCTTTTACATCGGATTTTAACCAATTTTGCCCTTTTGTTTAATTTATTTCAGTCCTGCATTACTTTTTTTGCAGGAAAAACACTACTTTTGCACACATTTTCATATTTCATAACAAATTTTAAATTGGTAAAAGCTTTATGGGTTACACTTATATTTCAAGTGAAGAACAAAAAAAGCTCTTTTTAGAACACGGTGGTTCAGAAAACAACACCGGTTCGGCTGAAGGTCAGATAGCGTTATTTACCAGACGCATTGCGCACCTCTCGCAACATTTGCAAACCAATAAAAAAGACCATTCTACCCGAAGAGCATTACTTCGGTTGGTAGGTCAACGGCGCAAGTTGCTGGCGTATGTAAAAGGTAAAGACATTAACCGCTACCGTGATATTATTCATAAACTTGACCTTCGCAAATAGCTTTTTCAAAACGGTAAAGAGAGGAGCGCTTGTTTCTCTCTTTATTGTTTATGCCCGGCAACTGCCCGCAAAACTGCTACGTTCACACCTTTGCTTCAAATTGCGCCGGGCTGCGCAAATTCCTGTAACAATAACTCCTTTTCTTTAAATTATAAGGCTGCAATTGCCCGTTGCCGGGCGCAGCATTTTTGCCGCCCTTCTGCCATAAGGCAAATTGCACCATTTTTGTAAGCTGAAATTGATAAAAACAATCCTTTTATGAGTTGGCAAACCTACAGCACCTCTTTTAAACTCCCCGACGGAAGGGAAGTAACCCTTGAAACCGGTAAATTAGCCCGTCAGGCCGATGGCTCAGTACTTGTGCGCATGGGCAATACCGTACTCTTAGCCACTGTGGTATCTGCAAAAGAAAAATCTCCTACTGCCGATTTTTTCCCGCTATCGGTTGAGTATCAGGAAAAATTTGCCTCTGCCGGCAGAATTCCCGGCGGCTTTTTAAAACGCGAAAACAAACTGTCGGATTACGAAATATTGATCTGCCGCCTCATTGACCGCGCCCTGCGCCCGCTCTTTCCCGATTACTACTACTACGAAACACAGGTGGTTGTATGGCTTATTTCGGGCGATAAGGAAGTAATGCCCGATTGCCTGGCCGGCTTAGCCGCATCGGCAGCCATTACCATTTCCGATATCCCCTTCGGAGGCCCGCTCTCTGAGGTGCGCATTGCCCGCATTAACGGCGAGTTTGTTATTAACCCGCCTGTTTCTGCCATGGCCAATGCCGATATTGACCTTATGGTAGGCGCCACCGAACAAAATATTGTAATGGTGGAAGGTGCAGCCAAAGAATGTTCTGAAGACGACCTGGTTGAAGCAATACAAATGGCACATAATGCCATTAAACTGCAATGTCAGGCACAACTGCAACTGGCACAACAATGCGGTAAAGCCAAGCGCCAACTGCCCGAACCGCCTGCCGGCGACCCAACCCTTAAAGCTGCCGTACAAGAATTTGCCGAAGCCCGCATTAAGGAAATTGTAAAAGCAGGTATGGGTAAACAAGAGCGAAAAGAACAGTTTAAAGTGGTGGAAACCGATTTTTTAGCCACCTTGGGCGATGAACCCGACCCCGATAAAGTGGAACTGGCCGAGGAATACCTGGAAGAACTACACCGGGATATTGTGCGCAATGTTATTCTCGATGAAGGGCTGCGCCTTGACGGCCGCAAAACCACCGACATCAGACCGCTGCTTATGGAAGTTGATTTTCTGCCAACCCCGCACGGCAGCGCATTGTTCTGCCGCGGCGAAACCCAATCTATAACCACCGTTACGCTGGGAACCAAGCAAGATGAGCAAATGCTCGATAAATCTATAGGGTTGGAGTACTCCCGCTTTTTGTTGCATTACAACTTCCCGCCGTTTTCTACAGGTGAGGTAAAACCCATGCGCGGCCCCGGCCGCCGCGAAATTGGCCACGGAAACTTAGCCATGCGCTCCTTAAAACAGGTGTTGCCGCCCGACGAAGAAAACCTCTACACCATAAGGGTGGTTTCCGATATTCTCGAATCTAACGGCTCTTCTTCCATGGCCACCGTTTGTGCCGGCTCGCTGGCGCTGATGGATGCCGGGGTGCAGGTTCGGCAGGCAGTATCGGGTATTGCCATGGGTTTAATAAGCGAGGGTAACCGCGTAGCCGTTTTATCTGATATTTTGGGCGACGAAGACCACCTGGGCGATATGGACTTTAAAGTTACCGGAACCGAAAACGGTGTTTGCGGCGTACAAATGGATATTAAAATTGACGGCTTATCGGCCGATGTACTGCGGCAGGCACTCTATCAGGCGCGCGAAGGCAGGCTGCACATTCTGCATCAAATGAATGCGGTAATTTCAGCCCCCCGACCCGACCTGAAACCTCACGCACCCCGAATTGTGAAACTCTATATTGACAAAGAGTTTATTGGCGCCGTTATTGGCCCGGGCGGCAAGGTAATTCAGGAAATGCAGCGCGAAACCAAAACCACCATTAACATAGAAGAAAAAGAAAACGGCAAGGGCGAAGTGCTGATTTACGGAGCCGATAAGGCCGCCCTTGATGCAGCCGTTATGCGCATACGTGCCATTGCTTCAACACCCGAAGTAGGCGAGGTTTATAATGCCAAAGTAAAAAGCATTATGCCTTATGGCGCATTTGTTGAGTTTATGCCCGGCAAAGAAGGGTTGCTCCATATTTCCGAAATTTCGTACTCCCGCCTCGAAAACATGGAAGGTGTACTGAAAGAAGGTGAAATGATTATGGTAAAACTGGTAGGCGTTGACGACAGAACGGGTAAATTTAAACTCTCGCACAAGGTGTTGCTACCCAAACCCGATGGCATTGCCGATGATACCGATGGCAGTGGAACCGATAACCGCAATCAAAACCGCGACCGCGACCGCCGTCAGGGTGGGCCGCCGCGCCACAACCGCCGGTAATCCGGTTGCCGCACATAACTTATTCTATATGTAAAAACCCCCTGTTGCTATTCTTTTGCAACAGGGGGTTTTGCGTTTTTGAGTTTTAAAAAACACAGCATATTATTTCCGGCGCAAGTGCTCATAATTTCGGGAACCTTAAAATACCCTGTGTTTCCTTAATGCGTTCTTAAAACTTATTGTAAAACCACTTGTAAATATCGTTGCCAAAGGCAAACACCATAAGGCATAGCAGCAGAAACATGCCGGCAATCTGCGCTTTTTCAAGCACGGAATCGCTTATTTTGCGGCGGGTTATGGTTTCTATGGCAATAAACAAAATGTGCCCGCCATCAAGCGCCGGAATGGGTAAAATATTCATAAACGCCAGCACAAACGAAAGCAGGCCGGTAATGCGCCAAAAGCGTTTCCAGTCCCATTGTCCGCCGTAAATACGGGCAATGGCAATTGGGCTGGCTAAATTATCGCGCACGCTCAGGCGGCCGGTAAACATAAGTTTAAAGGCAATAATTTGCGAGGCCACCAGGTCATACCCGTCTTTAAAACTGTAGTGGAAAGCGCTGCCCCAGGTATAGGGTTTAAAGTTATAGGGCAGGTCAATGGCAGGAGCAAACCCCAGTTTACCACTGGTATCTACTTTTGAGGTAAGGGTAAGACTTTGCCCGTTTCGGTCAATGCCAACCTGCACCTGCCCGCCTTTAAAATTCTTAAGAACTTCGCCAATTTGTACAAAGCGGTCAATAACGGTAGAGTCAATCTGCACAATCCGGTCGCCTTTTTGCAGGCCGGCCTGTTCGGCAAAAGAGCCGGGCATAAGCGCCTCAACGGTTACTTTTTCGTACAAGGTTCCCAAAAACGGATTTTTAATCTGCTCGTAGAAGTTATCGGGCGTTTTAATTTGAATGGTTTGTCCGTTTCTGTCAACGGTTAGGTCTGCGCCAAAAAACACTTTGGTAGAAGTAAGTTCTTTAAAACGTTCAAAAGGTTTACCGTTAATGGCGGTTATTTTATCGCCGTTCTGCAAACCAATGCTTTTAGCGGCATCGTAGGCAAAAATACCATCTTTGTTTACCTCGCTCATGGGTAAATACTCTTTTTCAAGGGTAGCCAGGAACATGGTAAAAATAACTATGCCGGCAATTACATTCATAACTACGCCGGCAATCATAACAATAAAGCGTTGCCAGGCCGGTTTTGCCCTGAACTCCCAGGGTTGCGGTTCGCCCATCAGGGCCGATTTATCCTGTGTTTCGTCTATCATGCCCGAAATTTGCACATAGCCGCCCATTGGCAGCCAGCCTATGCCATATTCGGTTTCGCCTATTTGCTTGCTCCATATTTTTTTGCCCCAGGCATCAAAAAATATAAAAAATTTGGGTACTCTCATGCCAAAAGCTTTTGCTGCAAGAAAATGCCCCAGTTCATGTACAAAAACCAGCAGCGAAAGCCCCAGCAGTAATTGACCAATCATTATCAGCGTTTCCATGTAAAGGGTACGTGTCGTTTTAGAAAATTAATGATAAAAATTTCGGAAAAGAATCAAATTCACATAAAGTCGGTTGGTTACATTACCTTTTCGCAAAGGTAGCCGCTATTGCAATAGGTAGGTTATGGGTTTCAATTATTACAACCATACAACGCAAAGCGTCGGGTTAAAGTTTGTATGTCAGCAGGGTATCGGCAAGTTGCCTGTTATTGCTAAGGCGCGGCACTTTGTTTTGCCCGCCCAGTTTGCCAATAGATTTCATGTACTCCCTGAAAGCGCCTGTTTTAAGCGGCACTATTTTAAGGGGTTGCAACACGTTGCCCTTTATCAAATCGGCATAATAGCTGTTTTTTTGTTGCAGATATTGGTCAACTTTTTGGGTAAAATGGTTCAGGTTTTGGGGCGGGTTATCAAATTCAACCAACCATTCGTGGTAAGATTTTTCGGTTCCGGCCTGCTGTATTTTCGGGGCAACGGTAAATTCGGTAATATGTACCCCTTCGGCATTGGCGGCTTCCAACAGCGCCTGCTCTACTTCTTCGGCAATTACATGTTCTCCAAAGGCCGATATATAGTGCTTTACCCGTCCTGTTACCACTATTAAAGGCGGTTTTACCGATAAAAACTTTACCGTATCGCCCAGGTTATAGCCCCACAAACCGGCATTGCTGTTTATAATAACGGCATAATTTACGCCCGGTTCCACTTCAGCAAGCGAAAGCCGTCGCGGATTGGCAAGGTTGATGTCGCTTACCGGAACAAACTCAAAAAATATGCCCGAATTTACGTTGAGCAACAACCCTTCTTTGTTTGGCCGGTATTGGTAGGCAATAAATCCTTCGGAAGCCGGAAATGTTTCTACCGTATCTACCCGTTTACCAATGCTGTTTTCTAATTTGGCGCGGTAGGGCTCAAAATTTACGCCGCCATGTACCAGCAGACTGAAATTGGGAAATACCTCCCGCACACTTTTTCCGGTTTGAGCATTGATTTTGTCAAAATACATTTGTACCCAGGGCGGAATGCCGCTAATGAGCCGAACATCTTGCTTAATGGTTTCCTGCACAATTTTATCTACTTTTTCTTCCCATTCTTCCATACAGTTGGTGGCATAGGTGGGTAGCTGGTTGCGGCGCCAAATTGCCGGAATATGGTGGTTTACAATGCCCGAAAGCCTGCCGGTAAGAATGCCCGATTTTGTTTCCAGTACAGGGCTGCCCGAAAGATACACCATTTTACCATCAAAAAAAGCAGTATTGCCCGTTTGATGGGCATACAACATAACCGCATTGCGGGCGCTGTTGAAATGGTTGGCTATGGAAGCGCGCGTAATGGGTATGTACTTGGTGCCCGATGTTGTACCCGATGTTTTGGCAAAATACAACGGCTTTCCGGGCCAAAATACATTGCTTTGCCCGTTCAGCAATGGTTCGGTATATGGTTTAAGCGCCTCGTAATCGCGTATGGGAACCCGCTCTTTAAAGTCTGCATAGGTTTTTATGTTTTCAAACCCATGCTCTTTACCAAATAAAGTATGTTTAGCTTCAGAAAGTAATTTATTAAACCATGTCTGCTGAATTTCGGCAGACCTGAAAGCCCATTTTTCCACGTTGCCTGCTATCCAGCCCGAAAGCGGTTTGCCTAATGTTGCCCTTAAACCCATGTTTTACCCGGTAAATGTTTAAAATAAATATGTTTTTGTATCGTTGGCTATAGCTGGTTGATGTAGGCCATGCAAAGGTCAATGGTGGCTTCAATGCCTTTTTTATGCGTGCGTTCCATGCCGTGCGAGGCAGCTACGCCCGGCCCGATGAGGGCTACTCTGAAATCATTGCCGGCTCTTAGTGCAGCCGAACCATCGGAGCCGTAGTAGGGGTAAATGTCTATTTTACAGGGTATTTGATGTGTTTCGGCAAGCTGCACTAATTTTTTCCTGAACTGGTAGTCATACGGCCCGCTGCTGTCTTTGGCGCATATTGAGCAATGTTGCTCGTTGCCCTCGCAGCCGGTGCCAACCACGCCCATATCAATAACCAGCAGTTCCTCTATGGTGGCGGCATACCCCCCTGACCCGCCATGACCCACCTCCTCGTAGTTGGAAAAAAACAGTTCAACCGGCGCATGTTGCTTGCGCGCCGCCATGCGTCTTGCAATTTCAAACAATACAAAGCAACCCGCTTTATTATCCATAAAACGCGATTTAATATAGCCGCTTGGCAACTCCTGATATCGGGTGTCAAAACAAATAATATCGCCCACTTGAATGCCCAATTGCTCGGTATCGGCTTTTTTTTGCACCGGCTCGTCAATTCTTATGTGCATACTGCCAATATCGCGTTTAGTGGCTGCCGCTTCGGCGTTTACATGGGTGGAGGGGTTGTTTAGCAATAACGTGCCGGTGTAAACCTTGTCGGCAAGGGTATAAATGCGGCAGTATTCACCCTCAAAACTGTTGAGCAATGGGCCGCCCAATAATGATATGCCCAAAGTGCCATCGGCGTTAATGCGCGAAACAATAGCGCCCAACGTGTCGGTATGTGCCGCAATGGCTAAACGCGGTTTGCTGCCCAAGGCACAGGTAACTGCCTGTTTATTGGTATATTGAGGTTTCCACCCATAAGTGCCGAGCAGGTGGTGTATGTATTGCGCCGCTTTTTGTGTGTAACCGGTGGGCGAATCTATGGCAACTAATTCCTGCAGTGCCTGATAACTAAGCATAATTTGACAGCATTTTAATTAAGCGTGCAAAAATACAAAATAATAGGTCAGGAAAGTTGGTTTGTGTTGCACTTTTTGCCAATGTTTATATTGTGCAGGTGCAGTAAACTGCTTTGGCTGCGCTTTACAACATAGCGCAGCTTAAATTGGTTGCGCGCAGGCTGTTGCCGAACCATCAATTGCAGGTCTGTTACATACAGCCTCTGTTGCACAATACCTCAGTAGAGGCACAAATTTATATAAAACGGGCAACCGTTTCACAACAGCTACTTGTAAATTTGCACTTTTTATTGTTACTTGCAGGCTCAATATTAAAGCACCCCTACTTATGGAAAACATCGTTATGGAACCCCTTAACCTGTTATGCATAGCATCGTATTTTAAAGGAATAGATTTTTTAAAAGCAGCCAAAACACAGGGCTGCAACATTTATTTGGTTACTTCCAAAAAGCTGGAAAACAAACCCTGGCCGCGCGAAGTGTTGAGCGATATTTTTTACATGAACCAACAGGAAGACGGCTCCTGGAATTTGGAAGACCTGAAAGCCGGTTTGGCTTACCACATGCGCAGCACTCCAATACACCGCATTGTTGCTTTAGATGATTTTGATGTGGAACGTGCCGCTTTTTTGCGCGAGCATTTTCGCATACCGGGTATGGGCCAAACCACTGCCCGACATTTCAGAGATAAACTGGCCATGCGCATGTGCGCTTTGGAAGCCGGCATTCTGGTGCCACCGTTCAGCCCGTTGTTTAACGATGAACAAATTCACGAATACACCCGGCAAACAGCACCCCCCTGGGTGGTAAAACCCCGGAGCGAAGCCTCATCGGCGGGTATTACCAAGGTTTACAACACCGAAGAACTTTGGCAACTGCTCAACCATAAACTGGCCGATGACCGGCATAATTTCCTCATAGAACAATTTACCCCCGGCACTGTTTACCACGTCGATTCGCTTACCGTTGACGGACAAGTGGTGTTTGCCCAGGCATCGCGCTACCTAAACACGCCTTTTGAAGTAGCACACAGCGGCGGTATTTTCCGCTCCTGCACCGTAGAGTACGGTTCGCAGGAAGAACAGGAACTGCTGCAACTCAATGAACAAATTTTACAAGCTTTCGGAATGCGTTTCAGCGCTTCGCATACCGAAATAATACGCTCCAATGAAAACGGACGCTTGTATTTTCTCGAAACTTCGTCGCGCGTGGGCGGGGCACATATTGCCGAACAGGTGGCTTTTGCAACAGGGGTAAATCTGTGGGCAGAATGGGCAAAAATTGAGATTGCCATGGCAAGGCAACTGCCGTATGTGCTGCCACCGGTAAAAAAAGAATATTCGGGCATAATTATTTCCCTTACCCGGCAAGAATATCCCGACGATTCGGGCTTTACCGACCCCGAAATTTGCTGGCGTATGCAAAACAATCCCTACCATATCGGGTTTATTCTTACATCAAAAAGCCGGGAACGCATCTTACACCTGCTTAATGAATACGCGCAAAGAATTTACGGGAATTTTCATGCCTCGGCGCCTGCGCCCGATAAGCCGGCACATTAAACCCCGGCTGCTTGTATTCATTTCGGGTAAAACAGTGCCCTGCATCCAACCTTTTTGCATTTCCCTGCATCAAAGTAGGGTCAAACGGTTTATTTCACAACTGCCATAACCATTTATGCGCAAAAAATTAATGTATATTGTTGCCCTCTTGTTCGGGGCGTTTGCCGTACCGGCGTTTGCCCAGCAACAGGCCATAGGCAACTGGCAGGTATATTTACCACAAACCGATGCCACGGCCATTGCCCCGGCGGGCAATAAAGTGTATGTAGGTACAAAATACTACCTCTATGAATATAATATTGCCGATGGCTCGGTGCGAACTTTGTCGGGGTTAAACGGTTTCAGCGAGTTGGGCATTGCCCGGCTGGCTTATAACAGTGCGGTAAGCGCTTTGGTTGTAACCTATAACAGCGCCAATATAGATGTTTGGAAAGACGGAAAGGTAAAGAATTACCCCGATATAAAACGCTCCAATATTGCGGGCGAAAAGCAAATTTACCACCTGCTGCCCGAAGGCGAGAAAATGTACCTGTCGTGCAGCTTTGGTATTGTGGTGTTTAATCTGGCATCGGGCGAGTTTGAAGATACTTTCGTTATCGGGCCAAACGGCGCAAATATCAAGGTTTATCAGTTAGCTATTCACAACAATCTGATTGTAGCCGCTACAGAAAACGGTTTGTACCAGGCCGATTTAACCAACCCCAACCTGGCCTTTTATACCAACTGGCAGCAAAACACACATATTGCACCTGCCGGGCAGCCGGTAGCGCATGTGGTATATGCCAACAACCGTTTTTTTGCTGAAACAGACGGCATACTCTACCAATCGGCAGATTTAACCCAATGGGAACCGGTTTATGGCAATGCAGGCTGGTGCATTCAAGCCGTTGAAACCGCTTATGACAAAGTAGCCATTTGCGAATGGAACGGCAGTTGTACAGCCGGCAGTGCTACTGCAGGCAGGGTGGCCGTAATTAACCCCGATTTTTCTGTTGATTTATTTGAAAAATGGGATGTTAACCGCCCCGTACAGGCATTTCCCGATGAATGGGGTAATGTTTGGGCTGCCGACCTTTGGCAAAGTTTAGCCATCATGGGCGCCAATTTTTCGCAAACCATTGTGCCCGAAGGCCCTTACAGCGCCAACGTTTTTGGGCTAACCGCCGAGAACAACCGCGTATGGGTGGCAAATGGCGGTATTAATTACTCAAACTGGAACGCTTTAGACCGCCGCGAGGGGTTTGGTATATATGAAAACGGTATATGGCAGGGTTATGGCGAGCGGAATACGCCGTTTTTAACCAACAAATTAGATTTATTGCAAATCATAAAACACCCGGCCCAAAACCTGTATTACATTGCTTCTTACTATGCAGGGTTGCTAACCTACAACGGCGCCGATTATACCCTTTACAACCCGCAAAACAGCACCCTCCAAACTGCGGTGGGCGATGCGCGGTGCAGGGTTAGCGGCCTGACCTTCGATTCGGCCGGTAATCTTTGGGTGTCTAATTTCGGCGCGCCAAAAGCTTTGTCGGTTCTTACGGCGCAGGGCGAGTGGCAATCTTTTACCACTCCCTTTATTACCGGCGACCCCCCTAACCCGCTTACCCAAATATTGGTAGATGACTATGACCAGAAATGGGTGGTTGCGCATAAAAACGGGCTTCTGGTCTTTAACCACGGCACAAGCCTGCAAAGCACCACCGACGATAACTATAAACTGCTCAAAAGCGGTTCGGGGTTGGGCAATTTGCCTTCAAACGAGGTAACCTGTATTGCCAAAGACAAAGACGGCGCCATTTGGGTGGGAACCGGCAAGGGAATAGGGGTGTACTATTGCCCTTATGCCATTTTTACCAACGGCTGCGATGCGGTAAAACCCTATGTAGAGGTTACCGGCTACGGCGCTTACCTGCTCGAAACCGAAGTGGTGCGGGCAATTGCTGTTGACGGCGCAAACCGAAAATGGGTTGGTACCGAAAACGGGTTATGGCTGCTTTCGCCCGATGGAACTGTGCCATTGCAATATTTTACCACCCAAAACAGCCCGTTGTTGTCAAACTTTATTACCGCCATTGCCATAAACGGGCAAAGCGGCGAGGTATATATTGGTACCGACCGCGGGTTGGTGTCTTACCGCTCCGATGCTACCGAGTCCACAAATGCTAACGGCAAACTGCTGGTTTTTCCTAACCCGGTGCGTCCCGAATATGAGGGAAACATTGCTATACAAGGATTAGCACAAAACGCCAATGTTAAAATTACCGACGTAGCCGGCAATCTGGTTTTTGAAACCACCGCCAATGGCGGAACAGCCATTTGGAATGGTAAAGATTATACAGGCAAAAAAGCTGCTTCGGGTGTGTATCTTATTTTTGGCAGCAATTCCGATGGCAGTGATAATGTAACCGGCAAGTTGATGATAATACGGTAGCCGTTTGTTGGGCATTGCCATTTTTGCAATAAAAAAACAAGTTAAGACCGCCTGAATGCTATGTATAACAAAAACCTGTTTCCTTTTTTGGGGAGCCTGCAGTGGCGTGTCTTGTGCTTAATGGCAGCAGCAATTTGTTGTAACGGATGCACCCCCGAAACTCCTGCACCCAACATAATCTTCATTCTTGCCGATGATTTGGGTGCCGGTGATTTGGGCTGTTACGGCGCACCCGATGCGCTTACGCCCAACCTTGATGCCCTGGCGGTAGATGGCATGAAGTTTGTAAATTTTTATGCTGCAAGTCCTGTTTGCTCGCCCACCCGCGCAGCCTTACTGAGCGGGCAACACCCGTATGAAACCGGAGTTCAGGGGGTAATACGCACCAACCCTGCCGATAGCTGGGGCTACCTGCTGCCACAGATAACACTGCTCCCTCAACACTTAAAGGAGCAAGGTTACCAAACGGCGCTAATTGGCAAATGGCATCTTGGATTAGAAGCGCCCAACTTGCCCAACCTGCGCGGATTTGATTATTTTGAAGGGTTTTTAGGCGATAAAATGGACGATTATTACACCCATTTGCGCGAAGGGCAGAATTACCTGCGCCGCAATGCCGATACCATTAACCCGGCGGGGCACGCCACCGATTTGTTTACCCAATGGGCGTGCAATTTTTTGCGACTTGCTGCCGGAAAAAGTAAGCCTTTTTTTCTGTACCTGGCCTACAACGCACCGCACAACCCCATACAGCCGCCTGCTGAGTGGGTTGGCACTTACCGCAAGCGTTACCCCCAAACGCCCGATAAAAGGGCAGATTACGGCGCTTTTGTTGCCCACCTCGACGATGGAATTGGCAAGGTGCTGCGTTTGCTGGACAGCCTGCAGATTTCGGGGCAAACAATGGTTATTTTTACTTCAGATAACGGGGCAAGCTTGCAGCACGGAGGGAGCAACGGCAGTTTGCGCAGCGGTAAACCCACCTTGTATGAAGGCGGACTGAAAGTGCCCATGCTCATAAGGTACACAGGAGTAGTAGCGCCCAACAGTGTTGCCATGCAAACCGCCATAACCACCGATATTTCAGCCACAATTGCAGCCTTGCCCGCTTTCAGGAATAAATTTTCTGTTCCTGTTGCGGGGGTTAGTTTGTTGCCGGTTTTACAGGGCAGTGCGGCTGCCGATTCGGTTTTGGCAAGCCGCCTGTTATACTGGTTTTACCGCGAAGGAGGCGATGTATTTGGCACGGGCGCCACAATAGAAGCGTGCCGGCAGGGCAACTTCAAACTCCTGCGCCCCTTGCCCGGTGCGGCTCCCGAACTCTATAACCTGCAAACAGACCCCGCCGAAACAACCAACCTGGCCTTAACCGATACCATAACCTTCAATAACTTACTTAAACTATTGCTGCAACAAACGGAGCAAGCCATAAAAATACCCTACCAACCCCCGCAACCTGCCATACAGAAGTAAAAAAAGGTACTTATTTAGGTAGTACCTTTGTTGCTGATGTTCTTAACTCACTTCCCTTCATTTTACCGCAAAGACCGCGAAGCTTTACGCAAAGTTCCGCAAAGTTTATTTTGCTCTTTATGGTCAACGCTTCAAATCAGCAAGGAACAAGAGAAAATGCAGGGATTTACAGATAGCACCTAAATAGTTACAAAAAAAAGAAGTTGCCGGTTTGCCAACGGTTGCACGAAAAAGGTTAAGCCATATCAATTAACTTGTAGCCTTTGCCATGCACATTAATGATGTTGATGTTCGGGTCTTCTTTCAGGTATTTGCGCAGTTTGGTAATAAAAACGTCCATGCTTCGGGCGGTAAAATAGTTGTCTTCGCCCCAAATGGTTTTAAGGGTAATTTCGCGTTCGGTAATGCTGTTTTTATTTTGACAGAGCATTACCAGCAGTGCGCTTTCTTTGGTGGTAAGTTTAATGGTTTCGCCTTTATGCTCCAGAGTTTGCTGGGTAGGTTTAAAAACATAGTTGCCAATGGTAAACTCATCGGGAACGGCAGCCGGAGCATTTACCTGTTGCTGACAGCGGCGCCAAATGGCATCAATGCGCAGTTTCAGTTCCTCCATGCTGAATGGTTTGGTGAGGTAGTCGTCGCCGCCTACTTTAAAACCCTCTACCTTGTCTTCTTTCATGGATTTGGCGGTGAGGAAAATAATGGGTACAAACTCGTTTTTTTCCCGAATTTTTTTGGCAAGGGTAAAACCGTCCATTACGGGCATCATTACATCTAAAATGCACATATCGAAGCGGTTTTTTGCAAAAGAGTTAAAACCTTCGGCGCCATTTTCGCAAAGGGTGGTGTCGTAGCCTTTCATAGAGAGGTACTCCCGCAGTATATCGCCCAGGTTGGGGTCATCTTCAACTAACAGCAGTTTAGGGTTTTTCAGTGTCATAATTTACACGAAGATTAAGGTCAGAAGAAAAATAATCAGTAAAACAACCGGACGCACCTATAACTAATAAATGACACGTTTTATTGTGCCAGAGGCAGATTTACTTCAAAAGTGCTGCCTTTTCCCAGCCTGCTGCTGGCTTTAATGGCGCCGCCATGTTGTTCTACCATAAGTTTGGCATAGCTTAGCCCAAGTCCAAAACCTTTTACATTGTGAATATTGCCGGTAGGAACACGGTAGAATTGTTCAAAAATTTTGTTAATAGTATCTTTACCCATTCCAATGCCGTTATCGGTAACTGCAATAATGAGGTTGTTTTCCAGATTGCAGGTAGCAATAACAATTTGCGGAGGCACATCGGGTTTGGCATATTTTACGGCATTGTCCAACAGGTTGTAAATAACGTTGGTAAGGTGCAGCAAATCACCGTCAACGGTGGCATTGGCGGCTTGGAGGTTGGTGGTAATATTGCCGTGTTGTTTGTTAACGCGCAGCATGGTTTTTTGGGCAGCCTCCAGTAATACGCGGTGCATATCAATGCGTTCTATGTTGAGTTTCAGGTTGCCTTTCTCCAATCGGGCAAATTGCAGCACTTTTTCCACATGGTCTTGCAGGCGGCTGTTTTCTTCCTGTATCATACCGGCGTAGCGTTCAATTCTTTCTTCGGTTTTAACCAGATTTTTATCGGTAAGTATTTCGCAGGCCAGTTTTATGGTAGAAATCGGGGTTTTGAGTTCATGAGTCATGTTGTTAATGAAATCGGTTTTCATATCCGATAATTTTTTCTGCCTGATGATGGTGTGCATGGTAAAGGCAAAAACGGCCATAATAATGAGGTTAAACAGCAGCGAAGACCCCAGCATGAACAAAGACGAGTTGTAGATGTATTTTTTTTGTTGCGGGAAATGCAGCAGCAGTTCGGCGGTTGGGGTAAATACGGCTTCCTGCCCGATAATTTTTCGGTACGGGGTATTTAGCAGGTGCGGTTCAACCGGAAAATGCGGGCTGTTGGTATAAACAACATTGTTGTTAAAATTGCAGTTATCCTTGGCCAGCAGGCAATACTCAAAGGGTATATCAATGCCGGCATCCTGCAGGGTGCTTTTCAGGGTGGTTTCCAATGCTAGTTTATCAAAGCGCTCGTTAATAGGTTTGTTTACCAGCATCATTTCTACGGCAATGCTTTGAATGTGCTCGTAGTTTTGCTCCATTCGGGCTGCAAGGGTGGCAAGAGCAGTGGTATCTAAGTTATCGGGCCAAACTGCCTGCGAGTCTGCTTTTTGGCCGGAAGCGGGAAATATGCCAGCCTGTATGAAAGTGTTGTTTTGCCGGTTCAGTGCAGCGGAGTCTTTCCGGATATAGTTGCGGGTAAGCAGGGCAGGAGAATTAAACAATCTGGGGCGCTTGTACCGTATAATAACTTCATCGCCGGCCGAGTGTTTGGCCACCAATTCCTGAATATCGTGGGCGCTGAAAACCGGCTCCGAGTCGAGGGCGGTAATTATATCGCCCTCTTTCAATCCGGCTGCTTTTGCGGGGCTGTTGTTTACTACTTGTGTTACCATAACACCGGGTCCAAAATTTTCGGGGGCTGCCTCCAGCACAACGCCCAAAAATGCTCCACCGCTTGCCGGCGATTTGCTTTTTCGGATAAACACCACATGGTTGTTGGTGGCGCTGTCATCGGGGCAGTTGGCAACGACGGCAGGCGGTATGGCAGCAATTTGCCTTGCAGTATCGGCACCGGTTATAATGCTGTTGTTGGTAACCGTCAGTTGTATGCCGTTGGGCGGTAAATTGCTGGTTTGTGACAAGCGTTCCCACATAAGGCGGGCGGTTTCCAGTTTTTCCATCCTGAAAACCACTTTTTGCATAACCTCATTCACCGTTTGGTCAAAACGGGCTTCTTTTACAGATATAGCCTCCATTACCCACCGGTATTGAAGCCAAACCAGCCCCGACAGCGAAATAGCCATAATAGCTATGAGTAACCTTATGTGGTGATTTTGCATACTTTAATACTACAATGCTGAACTTTTCCGTTTGCTTTATTTGTTATAGACAGCAAAAATACAACCCAAACAGCGCATTTGTTTATGCTTAACGCTCTTTAACTTATTTTAACGCAGCATTAACGTATAAATTATTGCTTTCAATTTATTTTTGCGTCATCAATTTTAACCGCTTAAAAAATGCCCTTATGAAAAGTGTACAACAAGCAGTTGCCCCCTGGTTGACCGCAATACTGGCAGGTTATGTTCTGTTTGGGAGTTTGGCTCAACTGCACGCGCAGGAAGCAGAACAGGAGGTGCGCATTAAAATTCAGCGAAACATAAATGGAAGCGTTACCGAAATTGATACCGTGGTAAAAGGGGGAAATGCCAATATTAACGACCTGATGCGCAATTTTAACCTCCAATTGCAGATGCCCGGACTACAACCAACCGAACCCTCCGGTTCTGATAAACAACCCCGCAGCGGATTGGCAGATAAATCGCACAAGCGTTTCTGGCGGCAGGATAACAACGCCGATGGCAACCCCGAATTGAACGAAAGCAGTAGCGAAGCATCTTTGGGTATTGTAACAGAAGCCAAAGAAGCCAATGACGATGAAGAGGGGGTTAAAGTAAACAGTGTAATTGCCGGCAGTGCAGCCGAAAAAGCCGGGCTTAAACCGGGTGACCTTATTATGAAAATTGATGGTACAGAACTGTATGCCTCAGAAGATTTGGTTCGGGAAATAAAAGCGCACCAACCCGGCGATGCAGTAACCATTACCTATATCAGAAACGGAAAGCGAAACGAAACTCAAGCTATTTTACAAGAACCCGATTTTGAAGATTTCCTGCAGGGGCAATCCTGGATGGGTGATTTCTTTAACCCCGAAATCTGGAGCAACGACCCGCAATTTAATGATTGGGCCGACGAACTGGACCGTTTCAGAAAGCAAATGGAGGAACACCTGCAGGAATGGAACCGCCAAAACGAGCAACCTGATAACCATTGGAACGATTTTGATGCTCCGCTTGCGCCGCCCGGCGAAAACCTGAGCAATAACCCGTCAGAACCCGAATTGCAGCCCGAAAAAATGAGCCTTGCCGTTGATGCCTCGCAACAACAATTCGACCTCTCTTTTACCTTATCGGAAAGGGGCAATGCCACCGTCAGAATTATGAACGCTCAGGGTAATATATTATTCGAAGACAATGCATCCGGTTTTCCGGGAACCTACCGCAAAACCATAAAACCCAATACCACCGGTTCTCTTGCCGGCACCTATTTTTTGCAAATAGTGCAGAATGGTAAAATGTACAACAAAAAAATTACTGTTTACTAAACTCCAGAAAACACACACAGACACACAAACAAATTCAGATACCATATTTTTTGGTTTTAGATTGGCACGTCCGGTTGGTTTATACCAGCCGGACTTTTTTTAAAGTTCCTGAATGGTAACTTTTTAACCGCTTTTCTGTCTATATTTGTGTAACCTTGTAACCCGTGGCGCAAAAAGCGCCGGAAAGGTGTATTTTGTGCATTTAAAGCAGCCCGTTTATGATACCTGTTACCATTTTACTCAAAGACAGCACCACCGGCAAAGAAGTAGAAATTGAACTGCCTGCCGATGTCCTCATTAAAGACCTGCTGCCGGCCATTACCCATGCTCTGGGCATTGACTATGCAGAACAAAGGCAACTGCAGAATAAAACGCAGGCTTTTGACTACCTTGAAACCGATACCCTGCGCTCGCGCAACACACGCATGAACGATATGTGTATTTTGAAATACGAAACCATACAGGGCTAAACAACCATTGCATTTACGGCAAACAAACGGCAGCAAAAAATTATGGGCAGAGCCAGAGACATCAGGTTATTGAGCGATTACCAGAAAATTACCCGGTTTGCCGCCATACACCCTTTTCTTACCATTACCCATATTGAAGGTATGCCACCTGTAGCATATCACTTGCTTTTTAAACTCAGGGGCTACCTTAACGCTGCCGGACAAATGGCCACAGAACATGAGGTAAAACTGTTCTTTCCCGAACAATATCCTTTTTCAGCGCCGCCAAAATTCGCCTTTCTAAAAGGGTTGTTTCACCCCAATGTGTATAAAAACGGCGATGTGTGTCACGGCTGGTACCTCAATAACTGGCATCCGGGCATTCATATTGACGACCTGCTGCTTGATATTACCAAAATGATTTGCTTTAAGCCCGATTCCTACAACCTTAAAAGCCCTGCCAATTATGCCTGCGACGCCGAATGGATTGCCGCACATACTATTCCGGCCGACGACATCAACCTCCATACAAGTCAAGCCCAAAATACCGGTACCCATGCTATGCCCGCCGCCTCGCATGAAACGCAAAGTTCGGCAGAGGAGGTAAAATCTGACGAATTTAAAATTAAAATTAAAGCTATTCGCAACGTGCTTACCTTTTCCGAAACCGGACGAAATATTACCTGAGTTTCCGTTCACAACTACAGTTTCCGGTGCAATAACATACTGCCAATCCCTTTTGTGTTTTATGAAATGTAAAGTTTATGTGTTTGAGGTTTCGTGTTTAATGGTTTTTCAGGTAAACAACATACTGTATGAAAATAAGAATAATAAGCGAGAAAAAATTTGAACCGGTTTCCATAAAATATCCGGTGCAAAACCCCGATTTTTTTGACATACAGCAACCCCCGACCAATACGGCAAAACCCCGCAGCCAACGACTGCAAATTTTTATGCACAAAAAAGTGCATGAACTCATCTGGCAACATGCCGGCACCGACAATAGCAACGAAGTTGGAGGCGCTTTGCTGGGTTATTATGCGCAGCACAACGAACAGCAGTTTTTGCTTATAACCGATGTGCTGAACCAGCCCACCCAATACTTTGCCTCCCAACTGATGATTAAATTTACCACCACCTTTTATACCGACCTCGAAAATTTCCTGCAACAGGTAAATGCCATTTACCCGCAAGTAATAAGGTTGGGGCTGTACCATACACACCCCAATTACGGCATTTTTATGTCTAAAACCGATATTGCCGATTTTAAACGCACCCATCGGGAATTACATCATATAGTACTTATTGCCGACCCCATACAACTGGAAGATGGTGTTTTTTACTGGGAAACTCCCCCGGCACAATCCGGCGCCGAACAAGAAATTTCAGCCGCTGCCGGCTATTTTATTTATGATACGCACAACCCGGCCTTTGCACCACATACAGCCGTTTGCGATAACAAACCCCTGCTTACTTGCAACCCTTTGCTTTTTGAACCCAACAGCCAAAACAAGCAAACCGGACAAGAAAGTTCAGGAATACCGCCCGCTCTTAACCCCGTCGGACAAGAAAAAACAGTCATTGCTTACCAAAATATAACGTCATTGCCACACCATAACCCTCTTTCAATGGCAGGGTTTAACAGCAGGCCCGTGAAAGAACCAACCACCATGACCTGCCCATTGTATAACATTCGCTACGCTTGCAGCAGTGTGCCGCTGAAACAGTATGTTGCCGCACTTAGCGGCAATATGCAACACAGCTACCCATACCATATTTTTTTTCCGCAAGAGGTAAAACAGCAACTTGCCGGTTGGGTCAGCAAAACAGGCATTTATGTAGCTGCATTGCACGGTGTATTGGGGTACGATACCCTGAAGCAAATGTATTTTTTGTATATCAGCGGTGTTACAGGCCTGCCCGAAGCAACAACAAACAGCACGCACGATATGCCGTCTTTGCTTGCCGGGGCATTGCCCGGTATTATATTAAATTACCCCGATGTGGTAGGATGGCTGGTGGTTAACAACAAAAGCAATGTATTACCTTACCAATATTTCGATGTCCACAAATTGCTGTTTACCCAAAACCATTGCTTGGGCATTGTACTTAAAACAGGAAGCAATAATCTGCCCGACTTTGAAAATGCCACCCTGGTAGCTTATGATGCCGAAGCCCAAAAACCCTACAATTTTTACCGCCATTTCTTTTTGTACAGGCAACCCTTTATTACTACGAGCTGAAAGGTATTACCCGTAACCGGCTTTGCAGAAAGGGAGCGGTTAGTTAAGAATGGTAAGCTTAGGGTTAAGCCGCTCTCCCAAAAATAAAACACTAATTGCTATTAAATCTGCCAAATGCGGCATAACTTTGCCTTTAATCTCACTCGCGCTTGCCCAAGGGCAGGTTGAAAACAACAATACACACGCGGTGCTGTAAAAGTGCCGGAAATTTTTTAAATGCCTGCCTGCCGGCGTGGGGCGGGTTAACCCGTATTGTGTTAAAGTCAACCAATTATTCCACTTGTATTTTATGAACAAAAAGACCCGGATACGCGCGGCCGGTGTTGTGCTTTTAGCAAGTTGGCTATTCACTTTTTACTGTTGCCGGCAGCCGTTCTCACCCGGTTTTGCGGTAACGGAAAAGCCTGTTATAGTAGTTCATGGTGGGGCAGGTACCATTCAAAAAGATAAAATGACACCTCAAAAAGAACAGGAATACCGGCAAACACTGGAAAAGGCATTGCAGGAAGGGTATTCTTTGTTGCAGGAGGGCAAAAGCAGTACGCGAGCAGTATTGGCTGCCGTAGAGGTGCTGGAAGATTCGCCGTTGTTTAATGCCGGAAAAGGCTCTGTGTTTACCCATAACGGTACTATAGAAATGGATGCCGCAATTATGGACGGCGCTACCCGTAAAGCAGGCGCCGTAAGCGGTGTACAATGCGTTAAAAATCCGGTGTTGGCGGCATGGGAAGTGCTGAAAGATGGTAGATTTATACTGCTTTCGGGTGAAGGGGCCGATTTGTTTGCCGAAGAGAAAAACCTGCAATTGGCCGACCAGGATTACTTTGCTACGCCCGAACGTTACCTCCAACTTATGGAAGCCCGGAACAAGGGCAAAATGAAACTCGACCATGACGCCGCTAAAGATACTGCCAAAACACATTCTTTTGTTTGGGAAAAGGAAAAATTCGGCACTGTGGGCGCTGTGGCTTTAGATGCATTTGGCAATCTTGCCGCTGCTACTTCCACCGGCGGACTAACCAACAAACAATACGGCAGAATTGGCGACTCACCCATTATTGGCGCCGGAACTTATGCCGACAATCATACCTGCGCAGTTTCCTGCACCGGTAAAGGCGAGGATTTTATCCGGCTTTCGGCAGCACATGAAATTGCTTCTCAAATGCGCTATGCCGGACGTACTGTTGGCGAGGCTGCCGCCGAGGTAATTATGCACCAACTTACCAACCTTAAAGGGCGCGGCGGCTGTATTGCCATTGATAAGCAGGGGAATGTGGCTATGCCTTTCAATACACCCGGCATGTACAGGGGCAGCATTAACCGGCAAGGACAAATGGAAATATTAATATACAAATGAACCAGTGCAATATGCATCCTGCAATTTTGCCCAACGATTTAAACCCTGTTTTCTGCCATGTCTAACCTGAAACATTTTGTTGTTGTTTGCTTTCTGCTCTTTGCTTTGAAAATGCAGGCACAATCATTGGACCGCCTCTGGACCGCCGCTTTTAACGGACAGGGCGATTTTTCTGACCGCTATACGGCAGCAGTTACCGATGAGGCAGGCAACCTTATTGTTGCCGGCTCTACTGCCATGCCCGACCAAAACCGCAATTTGCTGGTGCGAAAACTTGCTGCCGACGGAACCGTACTTTGGACACAAATTTACAACGGCCCGGGCGACGGAGCAGACGAAGCGCTGGCTCTGGTTACCGATGCCGGTAACAATATTTATGTAACAGGTTTCCAGAAAGGAAGCGGGGCCGGCAATGATTTTATTACACTGAAATACGCACCCGACAGTACCTTGCTGTGGACTGCCATTTACAACTACTCCTCCAATCAATACGACCAATCGAACAGTATTGCCCTGGGAAGTAATTTTGTGGTGGTAACCGGGCAAAGCGATAACGACCCTACATCGGGCACCAATGATGACTATGTAACCATCAAATACAATATGTCAGACGGAACTCCCGTATGGACGCAGCGTTATAACGGACTTGGAAATGCACAAGACCGCCCGGCAAAGGTGGTTGCCGATGCTTCGGGTAATGTTTTTGTTGCCGGAACATCAGACAACGGCGCTAATTTTGACTTTGTTACCCTGAAGTATTCTGCCGTTGGCGAACTGCTTTGGGTACAATATGGCGACCGCGGCGATACCGACCGTGCTACCGATATGATTGCCGATGCAACCGGCAACATCTATATTACCGGCCGCAGCATGAACACCGCCAATAACTACGACTACTACACCCTTAAATACAACACAAACGGCAGTTTGTTATGGAGCAACATATATGATTATGTGGAAGACGACCGCCCCAACCGGCTGACATTAGACCCATCGGGAAATGTACTGGTAACCGGACAAAGCGACCAGAATTTTACCGCCATCACCAACTATGATATTGCCACCATCAAAATAAATAACGCCAATGGCGCACTGACCTGGGACCAAAGGTTTGCCGGAACAGGCAATGATACCGATGAAGGTATTGACCTGTGGTGCGACACTTCGGGCAATGTATTGGTGGCCGGCGAAACCGATACCGACCCCGACCCGCTTTCGGACAATCATAACTGGATTTTGCTTCAATATACGGCATCGGGCAGCCTTAACTGGCAGCAAAATATTGATGTGGCAGGCAATCATCATGATGTACTCTACAGTATGAAAGCTGCAAACGGGCAACTGTTTGTATGCGGCTATACCCAGGCGGCAGAGAATGACCGCAACGCAATTGTAAAAAAAATTGATACAAACGGCACAACATTATGGACCAGCCAGTACAACGGAACCGGCGATAACGGCGATAATGCAAGAGCGGTTACCGCCTTTGACAACAACAATTTTTATGTAGCCGGTTATACCGTTTCCTACTACGAAGACAGAAACCTGTGTGTGTCTAAGCGAAGCGCAGCCACCGGCGCTTTGCTTTGGTTGTACCAACTCAACGGAACCTCGCCCGGCAGCGCAGATGAGGCAGTGGCCATTGCTGCAGACAATAACGGAAACGTTTTTGCAACGGGTTATACCAAAAACAGCGGCACCTCTTCTGATATAACCACCCTGAAACTTAGCCCCGCCGGCGATTCGATTTGGGTGCAACTATACAACGGCCCCGCTTCCGAATCGGACCGCGCCGCCGATTTGGCGCTCGATAATTCGGGCAATATTTATGTGGCGGGCAGAACCGATGCAGATGCCTCGGTGTTATCTGATGATAATTTTATAACCATTAAGTACGACCAAAACGGCAATCAGCTTTGGCTGCGTACCTACGCTGGCGCAGCCGGCGGCGAAGACCGTGCCGCCAAAATACGGGTAGCTGCCAACGGCTCAGTATATGTAGCCGGCAGAGAATGGAACGGCACCGATTTTGATATTACCATAGTATCTTATGCCGCAGATGGCACGGCGGGTTGGACCTATACCTACCCCGATGCCGGAGGGGACGAACTGCCTTCCGATTTTGCATTAGATGCTGCCGGCAACCTGTATATAACCGGAAGTTTAACAGGGCTTTACCAGAGCGGCCTTACTTTTTCGCTCAGTCCGTCGGGCAACCTGTTGTGGGCACAAATCTGGGGCGAAACCGGCTTTACCCACACCGCCGAAGCCTTGGCCATTGACCCGGATAACCGTATTTGGGTGGCGGCAAGCGGCCCGGTAAACCAAAACGGTACAATGGTAAATGGCGCATTTGCCCTTTTGTACAACAGCAGCGGCGCCTTGTCAGATACGCTTCCGGGCAGCGTTATTGACAACATGACACCTAACGGCGCATTGTCCGATGATATTATTACTGCTCCCAACGGTTATGCCTGCCTTGCTGCTCATGCCGATGAAACCAATGTCCTGCTTACCGATTATAACTGGCATATTGCCCTGCTGAATCCTTTTAACCAGCCGGCGGCTACAGATGTCTGGGCAGGCAGCGCCAACACCACCGATGTTCCGAATGCGTTGCTGTTGCTGGGTAATACCCTGCTGGCCGCAGGCAGCAGCAGTGAGGTAAACGGGCAAAGAAATATGCAGTTTATTGCCTATAATACTGCCATAACCGGTATTGACCCGGAAAATACAGCAACAACCTCACTGTATATATACCCCAACCCCGCTCAGCAGTATCTGGTTGTTGAACCCAATGCCCCTGCAAGCGGACAACCGGTTACGTGCCGGGTTTACGACCTGACTGGACGACTTATGCCGCAATGCACCATAACAGCCGGGGAGCAAAACCGGTTTATGCTGAACATTTCGGCGCTTCATGCGGGTATGTATTGGATGGAGTGTAATGGTAAAATAACTAAGTTTGTCAAAACCGGCAATTAGTTTTTCCGGAGCGTGTCAATGCTGCAAGAACTAGTGTTATGACATTTTAATTTTGGTTATTAATTTGGTAGTACCTGTTTTTGAGTTTTTCACG